>NZ_JBEYXR010000041.1:0-48502 GCF_040645135.1 Streptomyces sp. NPDC046859 | reverse complement strand
TAGAAAGCCGACATGCCCATACAACCCAGGCCGATCGCCGACACTTGCAGGTCCCGCAGACTGCGCTGTCGCATGTGCTGTTCCAGCCTTTCGCTCGCACTCGATCGTCACGAACGGACGACTTCGGGCCCCTTCATCCATCTAGCGACGGATCTGGCCGCCCGGCATCCCGTGAGGGACGCCGGGCACCGAAGCGCCTGCGACGCTACGAGCTGAAGCGCGCTCGAAGTCAAGTCACCCGTTCAGCGGGGGTCCCCGGCAGGGAGTGGGGTGGTCAGCGGCCGGTCGAGGCGATCAGGACGCGGCCGCCCCGGACAAGTTCGTGCGTGCACTGGCCCGTGTCCGTCGAACGCTATGTGAAGAACCAGATCCAAACGCCCCGCCCGGAACTCGCCGACCGGCTCGAACGCGAGGTCCGCGCCCGCTGGCAGCCACAGATCAGAGCCAAGGCCAAACAGACGGCCACCGCCACCAACGGCATCATGATCGATGTCCAGGGCCGCTTCGGCTACACCGCCGCACCCGGCAGCACCGACGACGCCCGCATCCGACACCTCACCCTCGCCCCGCCCCACAACACGCCGCCCGCCTCCTCAGCGCCCGGGAAAAAGGTGCCACCGAGGACCAGCTCCGTCAGATCGCCGCCGAGGCCCTGGGCGAGGTCTACTTCCGCGACAACGGACACCGCACCCACGGCCTCGAAGTCGAACTCACCGACCTGATCGACCTGGAATTCGAGCTGTAGTCGGCCGCGGGACGTGGCCCGACGGCTCCGGCGAGGTGCGCCGCACCCCGTTCAGGGAACTCGGCGGCCAACGACAGGGAGACAGGAAGGGAACCCCATGTCCAAGCCCCCGCTGCCGCCCGCGGCCGAAGAGATGCTGCGTCACCCCAACCCGTGCGTGATAGCCACCCTGCGCAAGGACGGCGCCCCGGTGACCACACCCACCTGGTACCTCTGGGAGGACGGCCGCGTCCTCCTGAACATGGACGAGGGCCGGGTCCGTCTGGAGCACCTACGCCGCGACCCGCGGGTGTCCCTCACCGTCCTCAACCGGGACGACTGGTACACGCACGTCACCCTCATCGGCCGGGTGACCGACATACACGAGGACAAGGGTCTGGCCGACATCGACCGCCTCTCCACGCACTACACCGGACGGCCCTACCCGGACCGGGGGCGCACCCGGTTCAGCGCCTGGGTCGAGGTCGAGCGCTGGCACGGCTGGGGCGCGCACAAGGACAGCGACCAGGCGGGGTGAGACCCGGTGGAGGGCCGGGATCACCGGTCCGCGCGCACCCGCACGCCCCCGGCGAAGGATCGGGATCACCGGCTCGGGGGCACCCGCCCGGCCCGGGCAGCGGGTCCGGCACACCGCCGCCCCGCATGTCCGGGCACCCGTAGCCGAACGGAAGGCCCGACACGTGTTCGACGAAACCCATGTCGCAGAGCTGCTCGCCGCGCGGACGACGACGCCGGGCTGATCCTGCTCGGGGGCAGGGCCCAGGTGGTCGACGCTGCCTCGCTCACGCAGGAGGACCACGCGGGAGCCGCGGTCCTCCTCAGCCGGGCGGAGCTGGTGGACCGCCTGGGCACGGTGGACCGGAAGCAGGAGAGAGCGTCGGGAGAGCTGTGACAGCAGGAGTGTTACGGACCGTGCCACTGGCCGGGGAGCTGACCGCGTCGCTGATCGCCAGGTCACGGACCGCTACGGCCTGCCCGCCGCCGGCGTGCTGCGGCTGTGGGTCGGGTGCACATCAGGCAGTATTCGGCGTTGCGGACGATCTCCTGGCGGTTAGTGACGGCGTCGCGCAGAACGACGTCGGGCTTTGGGCCGTTGGCCGCGAAGATCAGGTCCTTGAACTCGCCGTCGACTCCGGTCATACCCAGCGACGCGAGAATCTGCTTCAGCGCTGGAACGTCGTACTCGTCCACCACCTTGCGGGCCACGGTGGTCAGTTCCGGCACGGCCAGCGGACGCAGGCGCGTGAGAACGTAGCGGAACTTGCTCCTGAAGGCTTCGTCTTCTTCACCCGACGCGAGCCCCAGACGCACGCACTCAGCCGGAACCTCGTAGGACTGCAACTCGGCTACAGCGCTGGCTATAGCGGAGCGCAGCGTTTCTGGTTTGACCGCATCTCCCGTGGCCGGAGACTACTGACCCGCGTCCAGACGATCGACCGCCTTGAACGCTGTGTCACAGGCGCGGACCGACCGGCACAGCTCTGCGCGCGCGGCGGACACCGAGGGGACGGTCTGCCAAGTAGGGGTCCCACCACAGCTGGACCGACAGGCGCAGCAGGCGGTGGTGCAGGGTGGTGGTGTTGCGGGGCGGGACAAGCCAGCGTCTCCCACCACGTTGCCCGGCCCGGGCAATGGTGGCGGTGAGGCTCGAGCCGTCCGGGACCTCGGGCCGAGGGGGCGCGGCGAGCACGGCGGGACCGGACTTCTGCAGCGCTTGGCGGAGCACCGGTCCGACGCGTCACCGACCGGGCGCAGGGCTGTGGGTCTCGTGCAGAGCCAGGGACCATTCCCGCAGATGCTGGACCAACGCGGTGGCTCGGGTATGACCGGCCGGCCAGAACGGCAGCACGAGGAGCGCGGGTACGCAGCAGGCCGTCACCACCAGTAGAGGCAGCAGCCACAGAGCGATCACGAGTGGGCGTTGCCGCCCCCTGAGCAGGGTGGCCGTGGTGGTGAGGAGAGTGTGCATGGGCAGGGAGGTCCTCTCAGCAACGCCTGCGGAGGCCAGGGCCGGCCGCTCCCGGGGGGAAGTCGATGCCCTGAGCGTCGAACATCGCCTGCCTTGCCGGAAGTCGCACCACCAGAAGTCATCCGGTGCGATCATTGCCTCTTGGGCAACGCACGGGAGAAGCCGTGAGCGGTGGTGAGGGCAGGCGACCGGACCTGGGCCCGGTCAAAGAAGATGTGAGCGAACCGGTTCTGGCCTTCGTCCTGCGCCTGCGGGAGCTGTACGAGGAGAGCGGCTGGTCCTCTCTGCAGGCCTTCGCGCAGGCAGTCGGCTACAGCAGGGGGACCATCTCGCGCGTCCTCTCCGGCGAGCGGCAGCCGAAGGCGTACTTCCTGGACAAGCTCTTCTCCGCGATGAAAGACCGTACGGGCCGCCCTGTGACCGAGGCCGTCCGGGCGGAGACGCGGCGGTTGTACTTCGAGTCCGTCCGTCTCAAAGCACCGGCCGAGTACCAGCTCTTCCGCATGGAGGAAGAATTCCGAGCCGCGCACGACGAGCTGCGGCAGCGCTTGGACGAGCAGCTCAAAGCACATGACACGGAGCGGAAGGAGCTCACCGGACAGATCGCCGAACTCACCGACAATCTGCGACACATGGAACATCAGAGGCAGGAGCTCCTCCACCGAGCAATGCTCAAGACCTGTGGATCAGCCCCTGGGAGGGACGCGGCGGGCGTACCTTCCCGAATGATCCTGTGATGGTCACCGAGTAGGCCCGCGTTCGCTGCGCGGGTCGGGAAGGCACGCCCGTGCTCAGCGTAGTCACCGACGAGGGCTCCACGCAGTCCGGCTCCCTGATCGATGAGATCGTGCGCGAGGGCGCCCGACGCATGCTCGCCGCCGCCCTGGAGGCCGAAGTCAACCATACGTAGCCGAGTTGGCGGCCGAGACGGACGGAGCCGGCCGCCGCCTGGTGGTCCGCAACGGCTACCACCAGCCGCGGAGCGTGGTCACCGCAGCCGGGCTGGTGGAGGTGAAGGCGCCGCGGGTCAACGACCGCCGTATCGACGAGGCCACTGGGGAGCGCAAGCGGTTCTCCTCCGGGATCCTGCCGCCCTGGTGCCGCAAGTCGCCGAAGATCTCCGAGGTGCTGCCGCTGCTGTATCTGCACGGTCTGTCGTCCGGGGACTTCGTTCCGGCGCTGGAGCAGTTCCTCGGCGGCACGGCGGGCCTGTCCGCGGCGACCGTGACCCGGCTGACGAAGCAGTGGCAGGACGACCACGCCGCATTCCAGGACCGGGACCTGTCGGACCGCGACGATGTGTACGTGTGGGCCGACGGCGTGCACCCCAAGATCCGGCTCGGGCAGGCGCACTCCTGCGTCCTGGTGCTGATGGGTGTGCGGCTGGACGGCACCAAGGAGCTTATCGCGCTGGCCGAGGGCTTGCGCGAGTCCGCCGAGTCGTGGGCCGACCTGCTGCGCGACTGCCGCCGCCGGGGCATGCGCGATCCCGAGCTGATCGTCGGCGACGGCGCGATGGGGCTGTGGAAGGCGCTGGCCGAGGTGTTCCCGGCTGCCCGGCACCAGCGCTGCTGGGTCCACAAGGCCCGGAATGTCACGAACTGCCTGCCGAAGTCCGCTCAGCCGGGCGCGACGAAGGCGATGCAGGAGATCTACAACGCCGAGGACCGCGCTCACGCCGAGAAGGCGATCGAGACATTCGCGAAGACCTACGGTGCCAAGTGGCCCAAGGCCGTCGCGAAGATCACCGACGACCGGGAGGGCCTGCTGGCGTTCTACGGCTTCCCGGCCGAGCACTGGATCCACCTGCGGACCACGAACCCCATCGAGTCGACGTTCTCCACGGTCAAGCTCCGCACCAAGGTCACCCGCGGCGCCGGAAGCCCGGCCGCAGCCCTCGCGATGGTGTTCAAGCTGGTCGAGTCCGCCCAGGCCCGCTGGCGCGCGGTCACCGCACCCCACCTCGTCGCCCTCGTCCGTGCTGGAGCCCGCTTCGAAAACGGCCACCTTGTCGAACGCCCTGGCGCTGCAGCGGCGTGATCAACCTCAATCAGCTTATGAATTATCCAGGTTGATAGGTTCAGTTCGACTTGAGTGATCACGACTGAGGGAGTGGAACGTGACCGGTGCGGCCAACCTGCGTCAGACGCTGCGGGACATCGAGGTCTTCGCCGGCGAGCTTCCCGGGTTCGACCCATCGATTGCGCCAGACACGCCGTTCGAGCTGTTCACCGAGTGGTTGCTCAGGGCGTTGAGCGCCGGGGTGCAGGAGCCGCATGCCATGACGCTGGCCACGGCGGACGCCAGCGGTGATCCAACCGCCCGCGTACTCATCCTCAAGGACGTGAGCCCCGAGGGCTGGCAGTTCGCCTCGGACGCGAACAGCCTCAAGGGCCGCGACCTCGCTGCCCGCCCCTATGCGGCGCTGACCTTCTACTGGGCACCGCTTGCCCGCCAGGTCCGGGTGCGCGGACCGGTTGTGCGAGAGACCCCTGAACTGTGCGCTGCAGACTTCCTCGCCCGGGGTGCGGGGGCACGGGCGGAAGCCCTGCTCGGTCGGCAATCGCAACCGCTCGCGGATCTGGCCGAGAGGGATGCGCAGGTGGAGGCATCACTCGCGCGGATCAAGAGCGAGCCGGACCTCGTGGCGCCAGGTTGGACACTGTACTCAGTACGCCCGGAGTCGGTGGAATTCTGGCAAGGCGACAAGCAGCGCCGCCACACCCGGCTCGTCTACCTGTCTTCACCCGACGGGTGGACCAAGCAGATGCTGTGGCCCTGATTCCTGTCCGATCCACAAGTATTGACAATTGCTCTCCTCCACCGGAGTGAGCACCTCGCCGAACAGGCGCGTGCCGAACGCGAACATCGGAAGTTCCTGGAACAGGTCCTTTAGGAAGTCCTGCGGTTGCAGGACGGACTGGCACTGGTCCCGACGCCCTCACAGCAGCCGTCGGAACACTGGCCCCTCGCCGGTCTGGTCCTCGGCGACCGCACCGGGAAGGTGGAAGAGATGGCCCTGTCGCCCGACGGAGCCCTGATCGCGAGCGTGGGCTCGGACGGCACCCTGCGGTTCTGGGAGCCAGCGGCGAGCCGGTCGCCGGTGCGTACCCTTCACCACGACCGGCCGGTCCTGGCGTTGGACTTCCATGTCGGCCGTCGTCTGCTGGCCACGGCCTGCCAGGACGGAAGCGTCTGGCTCTGGAAGCCGGCCGCAGGCCGGTCCGCCGAGCCCGAACGTCTCAGCTCCGGGATCAGCGATGTGCGTGCGGTGGCCTTCGCGCCAGGCGGCGACGGGCTGCTGGCAATCGCGGGCCTCGCGGGCTTTGGACGCAAAGCCATCGAGTTGTGGCAGCCGGACCGCAACGGGACCTGGTTCCAGAGCCCGAGTGCGCGCTTTCTCCTGGACGAGGACACCGGCATGCCCCCGCCGCCAGGCACGCGGGTGGGCCGATTCAGCGGCTATCAGTTACGCGAGAGCTTCGGCGGCCACACCAACGGAGTCGACGCGCTCGCGTTCTCGCCCGCTTCCGGACTCCTGGCGACCGCCGGCATCGACGGAACCGTCAGGTTGTGGGACTTGGTGGGGAGGCCGGCCGCCGGGCCGCTCAGTGGCCACGAAGGCCCCGTGCGTACGATCGCGTTCTCGCCGGACGGGCGCCGCATCGCGAGTGGCGGTGCGGACGGGACCGTACGGCTCTGGGATCCGGTCGCCGCCTCCCCGACCGGGCGACCGCTGACCGCTCACACCGGACCCGTCAGATGTTTGGCTTTCTCACCGGACGGACAACTGGTGGCGAGCGCCGGTGACGACGCGACCGTGCGGTTCTGGTCGCCGGCGGACGGCCGACCACTGGGCGAGCCGCTCATCGGCCGCCACGGGCCGGTCACCGGCGTGAGCTTCGCACCGAACGGAGGCTTGCTCAGCACGACGGGGAACGGACAGGACGGTACGACTGTGGCCGACCCCGGCGGCTTGACGTTGCATCGCGTACGTGGCCGAACCAGACCCGGCGGTTGCCCATCCGGCGGAGCGGCGAGTCGGGTGCCGACGGTGCCGCTCACGGTCTCCTGAGTGACCTGGCACCAGGCCACGCCAATCACGCCCGAACGCAGCCGATCTCCAGCCGTACCGAATCCCACCCCCAAAGTCGAAGCACCAGACCCGAACGACCACGCCACCTGAAGATCAATGCTCCGCCACACCAAGCAGCAGAAACGGCTGTCGAAGCTGGGCGTACAGCGGCGAAGGCCGATACGGCTCCGACGGCGCAAGGAGGTAGGGGGGTGGGGTTACGGCAAGATACCTCCAGTCCCGAGCTGAATGCCGGGGCCTGTGCGACCCACCCCCCATGGCCGCGAGTCCCTCACGATCTCCGTCCGGCCCATCGAGGCCGTGATCGTATCCCGGGCCACTGACAACACAGCCGGTCCGCGATCGTCCAGCAGTTGCGCGGCAGGTCCGACAGCAGCCCCAGCACCAACCGCCCGGCCCGCAGCCGGGGTTCAACCCTGGCGAGCCGGCCCGCAATCCGTCCCATGGCCACCTCGAACGCCGCCCGCCAACGGCCGGGATCTATGCTGTGGCCCGCGGCCACCGTCTCTTCGTAAGTCCACGTCGGACTGTGATCTGAGAGACGGCCTCAGTCCAGGATGGCGGCCAGGCGGCGCCACTCCTCCCGTGGTAGGGAGTCGCGCGGGCCACCCGTCACCACCTGGATCGCCACATGGTCCGCGCCCGCCTCGTGGAAGGCGTTGAGGCGAGTGTGGATGCGGGTCTCGTCGCCCCAGGCGTACAGGGCGTCCACCAGGCGGTCGCTGCCGCCGTCGGCCAGGTCGTCCTCGGTGTAGCCGAGGCGGAGGAAGCTGTTGGTGTAGTTCGGGAGGGTGAGGTACATCGCGAGGTGCTCGCGGGCCAGGGCGCGGGCGGTGGCCGGGTCGCTCTCCAGGACGACCCCGCACTCCGGTGCCAGCAGCGGGGCCTCGCCCAGGATCTCGCGGGCCCGCGCGGTGTGCTCGGGGGTGACGAGGTAGGGGATCGCGCCCGCCGCCCGGTCCCGGGACAGCTCCAGGGTCTTCGGGCCGAGGGCGGCGAGCACCCGGCGCCCGGCCGGGACACCGGCCGCGTCCAGCGCGTCGAGGTAGGCGACCAGGGCGGAGTACGGGCGCCGGTACTGGTCCTCCATCTTGGCGTGGCTCACGCCGAGGCCGAGCAGGAAGCGGCCCGGGTGGGCCGACTCCAGCTCGGCGAAACCGGCCGCGCTCTCCTCGGCCTCGTACTGCCAGATGCTCTGGATGCTCGTGCCGACGACCAGCCGGGACGTCGCCTCAAGGAGCGGCGCGGCATGCCGGGGCGCGCTGCTGCCGCCCAGCCAGGCGGCTCCGTAGCCGAGTTGCTCCAGTTCGTCGGCGGCCTCGGCGATGTCGCCGCGGCGGGCCGGATCCTCGGCCCTGAGGCCCACGTTCCAGACGCCGTACCGGCCGATCGACTCCTTGACGGTGCGGGCGCTGTCCGTCGTCTCGCTCATCGGGTCCCTTCCCTCCGGGTGGGTGTGCTGTCGTGATGGTCGTGCACACCGGTGCCAACCGGAGGGAGCCGCGCGGTAATCCTGCGTCCGCCACCCGCGCGGCCGCTACGTGCCGGGGAACCGCTCCAGCGCTTCCACGACGAGTCGGTGGTCCTGGAGGTGGGGCAGTCCGAAGACCGTCACCGTGCCGATCACACTGGCGTCCTCGACCCGGACCGGGAAGCAGCCGCCATACGCCGCGTAGGTGTCGGAGTCGAGGCGGGAGGACTCCTCGAACGTCATGCCCTTGGCGCGGAAGTGGGCGCCCACTGGGCAGGAGGAGGCGCCGTAGCGCTCCACCACCCGGCGCTTGCGGCCGATCCACGCGTCGTCGTCCTGGCATCCCGGCAGGCCAACGGCTCACTATCTGCAGGACGGGCAGCGCCTGCGGTCGGCGCGCCTTTGTTTCGCGGCGCGCTGGGGTCCGCTGTCGCGGCGGGTTTGACCCATCACAGCTGCCCAGTCCTGAACCGCGAGGACTGCGGCGTGCGGAGGCCGCCCGGTCCGTGCCACCTGCGAATGGCTAAACATCCGCTTCGAGTTGACGGTGACAGTAGTGGACGACCTCATCGCCGAGCGTACGGCCCGCCTCCGGCCCTGCTATGCGCACCCCGTAGCGATGCCCGGCGCCGCGCAGGTGGTCTCCTCCCTGCACCTGACGGCCGTCTGCTCGCCGTCGCCACCGCGGCGCCATCCGTCCTGGCCGGATCCGCCGTGGCAGCTCTCCCCTTCGGCCACTGCTTGTCCTCCGTGGTCTGCGCCGACCACCCGCTGGTGAAGCGGGTGAAGCCGGCCCCCGACGGCTCCTCCGTTCGCCGCAGAGCGTCCAGCGAGAACGGCCTGGGATCGATCACCTCGGGCAGGCAACAAGGATGGCCGGCCCTCCTGCCCGGCAGGAGGTGGCCGTGGGGTCGTGCCGGGAACACGAAAAAGCCCGGATCGTGTAGATCCGGGCCTCTTCAGCAGTAGCGGGGACGGGATTTGAACCTGCGACCTCTGGGTTATGAGCCCAGCAAGCTACCGAGCTGCTCCACCCCGCGTCGGTGTCCCCCACCGTACGCCATCCCAGCAGGCGCCAAAGACCACTTTTCGGCGCGGGCTCTATGCGGCGAAGCCGACGTTGGTGACGTACTCGTACTGGCCCCACTGCGAGCCGAGGTCGACGATCGTGTCCTGCCACGCGGCGTCGAGGCCCTGGTGGTCGCCGGCCGCCCAGGAGCCGACGATGCGGTCCCAGCGGCGCACGTTCATCGTCCGGTACTCCACCACGCGCTGCAGCGGCCTCGGCACCTGGGACTGGTTGAGCGGGTGGATCTCCACCCGGGTGCCGCGTCCGTCGCGGTTGAGGCGCCTGAGGAGATGGCGGGCGACGTTGTGACGGCGTACCGTCCGGTACGCTTGGTCGATGCGTTCCAGGTTGGCCTTGGAGGGGCGGCGTTTGCCCCACAGCCAGGCCTTCAGCGTCCGGTGGGTCACGGTGAGTCCGGCGTCCCGCGCGGCTTTCATGATCTGGGGCGACTTCGTCAGGTAGTGCAGGCGCGCCATCCAGCCGCGCTTGGCGGTCACGGGAGTGGCGATGCCGCCCGCGAGTTCGTCGAGTTTGCGAGCGACGGCGTCGCTGCCCTTGATGCCCCGGGCGCCGAACCGTCCGAAGTCGATGTTCTTCTGCGGCACTACTCCCCCTCGCCTGCGTGCTCAGCGGCGTCGGTTCCGGCGGTGTACGTGTCCTTGACCTTGACCTCGGTAACAGCTCGGCCTTCGGCGAAGACACGGCGCCAGTCACCGATGACGTGGAGTTCGTCGGTGCCCATCGCCCGGACGACGGCCAGGCCCTCGTCATGGGCCTTGAGCGCCTTGAGCCACAGATTGGCGAAGGCCTGGCTGCGGATGAGGTGCATCCAGTCCGGACGGTAGAGCTCCCGGTTGTAGTTCGACTCCCCCATCGTGGAGACGAACTTCGAGTACATCGCCTTCACGTACTCCAGCGTCACCGTGTCCCCCTGCTCGATCGCCGTGTCCCGGGCGTCCTTCAGGGCGATGCGGAACTTTTCCAGGAGGTTCTCCGTGGTCCCGGAGGTGTACGACTCGTGGATCTGAGGAGGCTCGCACAGCTGGTGCTTGGGGCCGGACAGGCGCAGCAGGAGGCGGAGTGTCGGCTCGGTGACCCACAGCGGGCCGGGCTCGTCCCGCTGTCCGATCGGGTTGGGCAGCACCGCTTCGTGCTCCCACTCGGGCGGGGTGATCAGGTGGACTCCGGAGCGGCGGCGGTCGTGGGCGAGGCCGGTGGAGTGCTCGAGCTGGCCCAGGGGGAGGTGCGTCTTGAGGGCGGAGAGGTAAGCGCCGTTGATGTCGAGCGCGGTCACCTGATGCCGGCCGGGCGGGAGTTCGTGGCGGGTCCACTTGGGGCGGGCTTCCCAGATCTGGTCGGCTCCGCGGGCGGTCTGCTTCTTGAGGATGTCGGGGATCCAGGGGTGCGCGATCACGTCGTAGCGGGCGCCTTTACGGGTCTCGTCCAGCAGTCGCATCGCGTCCGGGATCGCGCGCTTCAACAGCGCCGCCGTGGCTGCGTCGACGTCACCCCGGTGCTCGGTAAGCGCGCCCTGCACGGCCTCGCGGATCAGGTCGACCGGGCCGGACGGCTCCTGGAACGCGCGGGGGGCCGGGCCCTTGGAACGCTCCGTCCCACGCGCCGGACCTGCCGTGCGCGGCGGCGCTTTCGAGGTGTGCGCGGTGAGCTGTCCGGCTGGCGGGGCAGCTGGGGCTGCGGTGGTGGTGGGCCGGCAGTCGGCCGGGGTCAGGTGCTGAGCGAACCCCGCCACGCGTTGTCCGGCGGGACGGCCGCACAGCACACAGGGCTCGCGGGCAGCGAGCAGCTCCACGTCGTCCCCGTCCCCGTCCTGGCCGAGGTCGGGCGAAGACAAGGGTGTGACGGTCGCGACCGTCCCTGACGTGACGGACTGCTCCGCAGCCGACGCCGCCTCGGTCTCGGTCTCGGTCTCGGTCTCGGTGGCGAGCTTGGCGTTCAGCCCGTCCAGCAGGTAGGCGTATTTGGTGCGGATCTCGCCGGCCGGGTCCCGGCCGCTTTCCCATCCGCTGAGGGTTGAGGGGCTCACGCCGAGCGCGCGTGCCACCTGTGCCTTGGACAGCCGGGCCCGCTCGCGCAGCTCGCGGCGCACGTGGCCGGGCGGGAGTTCGGCCTGGGGGCCGACGGCGTCGAGCAGCGAGTCGATCGCGTCGAAGTCGCTCACCGGCCCGTCCCCCTCGCTTCGGTCCGCACGTTACGGCGCCTGCCGGCGGGCAGTGCCTCGCATGCTCTGGTCGGACCCGCCAGGAGGTCCAGCGCGCCGATGCCGTAGTGCTCGGCCAGGACGTCGACGTCGCGCAGGCTCCAGGAGATGGCGCCCGACTGCCGGCGCGACACCTGTGTCTGCGTCAGTCCTAGCACCCCCGCGACCGACCGCTGCGATTCACCCGTTACCTGCATCAACGCGGCCACCGTCAGCCGCAGCGACTCCTCCAAGCGCAATCCCATGCCACCATCTTACCCGAATCCATGTAACTTCTGCATGAGAATCGGCTTTTCACTATCATTAATGCAGAGAAGCTTTCAGCATTCTGAGGGAGCTGCAGGTTCTCGGGCACGAGCGATCCATGCCGCCCTGATCACGCGGAAGCCGTAGGGCCGCGCGCGTCGGGCTTCCCGATTCGCCTGGCGCGCTTCTTCCACCGCACGATCGGACAGGCACCGCAGGCACACCCGGTCCACGACACTGCGGCGCAGGGCCCGGCGCGGCCGGAGCCCGGGCGGTGGCGGCAACCCACGGCAGTGGCGGCGCACCGTACGCACCCCAGTGCCCAACAGCGCGGCGACCAAGGAGGCGTTGCCAGCGTAGCTGGCCAGGAGGAACGCCATCTGCGCGCGGGGGCCTGCCGGGAACCGGGCCGCGAACTCGGTGCGCTCTCCGAGGGCCTGGAGCTGACGGACAAGATCTCTGGTCTTGCGGGCGGGATTGAGGTGACGGTGGTGCCATTCGGCACCGAGTTCTTGGTAGGCGGCGTCGGGCTCGTTGAGCAGGTGCCAGGTGATGACAAGAAGCGAACGGGCAACGGCGACCAGTGCCTTGCTGTGGCCGCGGCGTTTGACGATCCGTCGGTAACGGGCACCAAGGAAGGTATCGGTGCGGGCAGCGGCGCTGGCGGCTTCACCCAGTGCGCCCTTGAGTCAGCGATTGCCCCTGGCGGCCGGACCGGCAGTGTTCTTTGCTCCGGACTGGATGGTCCGCGGACACAGCTTCGCCCACGAGACCAGGTGCTCGGGGGTGGGAAAGCGGCTCATGTCCAGGCCGATCTCGGCGAGGACGATCTGGGCAGTGGCCTGCCCGACGCCGGGGATGGCATCCAGACGCTCGGCCAGGTGCTGAGCGGTCACGTCAGCGCGGCCGGGCGGACTGCTTCCGCGGTCGTCGCGCGGGGCCGTGGTCCGGCCCATGAGATCCACGATCAGCCGGTCGAGTTCCTGGATCTGCGCGGTGAGATGGTCGACGGTTGACAGCAGCACGTTCAGCAGGTGGGCGTGGTGGTCGTCGAACCGTCCGGTGAGTGCTTCGGCCAGTGCCGCCTCTTCTTCACCAGATTCCCTTTGGCGAGGCCCGCCAGCGTTCTGGGATTACGCTCCCCGGCGACCAGGGCATCCAGCATCGCCCGCCCGGAGCGACCACGACCACGCGACACTTCGACAACAGGGCCTCTTGCTTCTCGCTGGACTCGACATCCGCGTTCCTTCATGCACCCGACGCGGACAACTCACCCGAACCAGCACCCCGTTCCAACCTGCCCGACCGCACGAGCGGAGAGAGAACAGGCAGTAAGGTGCTGACAGCGGGTTTCGTCCGGTGGGCTATACTGCGCGGCGATGACTACCGGGACGGCATTGCGCCACACACGGATTGGTGACCCGGTGCTCTTCTGAGCGCCGTACGGGCCAGTGAGGGCCCCCTGTCCGATCGAGGATCTTGCGCTGTTGCGCGGGCTCCGCCTCCGTCGTGTTGATCACAGGCTCAACGCATCAACCACGACAGGAGAATTTATGCCCACCAAGACGCTGCACATTTCCACCGCGGACGGCCAAGCCGACGCGTTCGCTGCCTTCCCGGACCATGGCGAGCAGCACCCAGGCGTGCTGATGTACGCGGACGGCTTCGGCGTCCGGCCCGTGCTGCGAGAGATGGCCCAGGACCTGGCAGGGCACGGGTACTACGTGCTTGTCCCCAACCCCTTTTACCGGCATGGCCCGGCACCGGTGATCGAACTTCCCGAGCACATCGGAGAAGAGGCCCGGCCCGCGGTCTTCGCCCAGCTGATGCCCTTGATCGAGGCGCACACCGTCGCACGCGTCCTGAGCGACGCCGACTCCTACCTCAGGTTCCTCACGGCCCAGCCCGAGGTCGGCGCCGGACCGGTCGCGGTGACCGGCTATTGCATAGGTGGCCTCCTGGCAACGCGCACCGCCGCGGCCCACCCCGGCCAGGTGGCCGCCCTCGCCGCATTCCACGGCCCCGTTGGCGCCGACGGGCCCGAGAGCCTCGCCAAGCTCACCGCCGAGGTCCACTTCGGCCATGCTGAGAGCGACTTGACGCCGGAGGCCCTCGGAGAGCTCAACCAGGCTCTGGACGTTGCGGGGGTCCGCTACACCTCCGAGATCTACCCCGGCACCGTCCACGGCTTCACCATGTCCGACACCGATGCCTTCAGCCCCGCCGCACTGCAGCTTCACTGGGACCGTCTGCTGCCCCTCCTCAACCGCACCCTGGCCAACCGCTGATGCTCCGACTGGGGGCCAAGGGAGTTTGGAAGTCGGCGTGAGGGCGGGCTGAGTCCGCCCTCTCCGCTCTGAACTCGACTCGGCGGCAGACGCCGCTGCACCTACGGAGGAAAGGGCCAGGAGTCGGCGGGCTGATCAGTGCTGCCAGGACGGGATGTGTGCTTTCCGATCCTTGTTGGCCGCCAGGGCCAGGAACCGGGCTATTCCTGCTCTAGCGTGATCAATATGTGGTCCAGCTACGCAGCGTTCGGGACATCGGCCGCGCAGCCGGAACATGTGACGGACCCGTCCAGCGTCGTCTCGCCGAGCTCGGTATCACCATCCGCCCCGTCGGCGCCCACAGCAGACGAGACATGCTTGCGAAGCTCGACGACTCGGTGCCCCGCGACATCCGGGCAGCGGTGGAAGGCACAATGCACGGATGGCTGCGCCTGCACCGCTTCCAGATCCACGTGGCCTTCACCACCCTGTCGGGCACCGCCGACTATCTCAACGTGGAGGGCGGCGTGCTGAGTATGCAGTTCAGCCGGTTGGAGCGCGCCATCGGCGCGGAACTGTTCCGCCGAGCAACAGGACGTGACCCACAACGCCCCAGCCCCCGGGGCACAGCGTTACTTCGGCAATTGGATGAGACACACATCCGAAAACCCATGCACAACGCGCTCGGCCGCAACATCGTCCGTATGCCGGACCAGGAGACCCGAGGCGCCGCACAAACAGCTTCGGCGCCGAGGCGCGCACGCTGACCGATCTGACCGGCCGCGGCGAGTTCCCGGACCGAATCAGCGTCCCTCTGCCCGTGCCGCCCCTTGCACGGCACCTACTGACCCACGCCGACCAAGAGGTTTACGCGACAGGACTTCACACCGCTACTGCGATCCCGATCAACAACCTCTACAAGCAGCTGCGCCGTCTGGAAGCCGCTGGATGGCTGCGAAGCCGGCGTGAGGCGACTAACGAACGAGCGTGCCGAGGCGGACGTGGCCGCACCTACTACGCCTTGAGCGCGATGGCCCGTCTGATCCCTGTCCACGTTCTCCCGCCGGAAATCTGGATGGGCGACCCGAAGGCAATGCTTGATCCTCTGAGCTCGTAACACGATCCGAGCGCGGCCTGCCCTTTCAATCTACGGGCAGCAGTGTCCGGGCTCGTCCGCACCTCGCCCGGGTTCGTACCGCACGGGTGAGACTGAGCCTCACGGATACCGGCCGAAAGCTTCCGTTCAATCGCGCACCGCGCGCTCGGGCGGGATCCCTGGCCGGTTCTTCGGCAGCAGCACACGCAGGGCACCCGGCCGAATTCCGCACACTACGGGGAGAGGAAGCCGCACCGCTTCGCCGTCGATGCCCGCGTCCAGGTGCCGGACGTCACCGTGCAGCGTGATGCCGGGAGCCGACCAGACGACAACCCCTTCCCCCACCGGGCCGGCACCGCGCTTGTGCTGTCGCAGCTCGCCGCGCAGGTGCCGCAGGAGGTCCGGGGGCGCCTGAGTCGGGCGCTTCAGGACGATGGCGCCCAGCTGTCCCGTGGCGAGCGAGAAGCGACGGCCCAGCCAGCGCGGCGTGGCCAGGTGGTAAGGGTTGTTGGAGATCAGCACCACCTGCGGGAACTCAACGGTCCCCCATGGTGTGTCGACGCGGGCCTCGACCCACTGCTTGCCCTTGACGTAGTCGGGTGCCACCGCGGTGAACGCGCGCGGCTTGTCCTCCCGGTACCCGGGCTCCAGCAGGGCGTCGGCGTACATGCCGAAGGAGACGTTGTTGACGAAGACACGCGGGCCGAGTACCCCCAGGTCCACCCGCGCGGGCTCACCGTCGACCAGAGCCTCCAGCGCCCGCCCCGGATCGCGCAGATTGAGGCCCAGATCCCGGGCGAAGTGGTTGCGGGTGCCCGCCGGGACCACGACCAGCGACCGGTCCGTGTCGGCGGCCACCGCGGCGACCGCCGACACGGTGCCGTCGCCGCCCGCGACCCCCAGCACCTGCACACCCTCCTCGACGGCCGTCCTCGCGAGCGACGCCGCGTCCCCTTCCGCACTGGTCGTCCAGACCTGGGCTCCGATGTCCTCGGCCCGCTGTACCAGGCCGTAACGAGCGGTCTTGCCGCCGCCCGAGCGTGGATTCGTCACGATCACCACCCGGGCACGAGTCCGGGCATCAGCCATCACCGCACCCCCTCTCGCTGCTCAGGCCAGCCTTCGGCCGCCCGGTCGACGTAGAAAACAACGGTGTGGCGGCGTCCCCGCGGGTTGACGGCGCATCCGTGCGCTGGGGCAGCCGGGCAGACGCTGCGCGCCGCACACGCCCCGGTCCAGGGGAGCCGCCCAAGCGGGGGCTCGGGGTCTCCGTCGTGATCAGTGCTGGGGGTGCGGGCGGTGGAACAGGGGCCGCCGCTCGGTGGCAGTGCCGCCCGGAGCGAGGCGGCCGACTTCGACGCGCATCCTGATGGCCTGGAACACCTCGACCACCCCCAGGACCACGGCCATGATGGCCACCGCCAGGGTGAGTGCGGCGATCGAGGTGAACGGCGAGACGATCAGCACGATGCCCGCCAGGGTGCTGATGATCCCGTAGAACAGCTGCCAGCCGCGTGCCGGCGTGTCCTCGGCGGAGGCCGCCGCAGCCGTCACCATGATGCCGCGCAGCAGCCAGCTGAAGCCGATCCACAGGGCGAGCAGAAAGATCGACTGCAGGGTGCCTCGGAAACAGATCAGTCCCAGCAGGACGGAGAGCGCACCCGTGAGGAAGTGCAACACTCGAAGATGCCGGGGGACGTGCGTGCCGAAGGCTGCGGCCAGCTGGAAGACGCCGGTAGCCAGCAGGTAGATGCCGAAGAGTACACCGACGACCCGCAGCGTCTCGTCCGGCCAGGCGAAGACGACGACGCCCAGGGCGATCGTGGCCAGGCCCGTGGTGAGCAGGATCTGCCAGCCCATGTTCGCCAAGGCGCCCAGGCCTTCGGTCAAGGGGGCGTCTTGTGACTCGGTGCCGCGCGGAGGGCCAGTGCCCGAGGAATCGGAGGGATAAGTCATGCCGCTGCCTCCTCCTGGAAAAGCACGGTCGGGCCGTACACCTCCATCGTCACCCAACCGGCTCTGATTCACCTGGCGGAGGTCTTCGCAAGTCCGGTCAGGACCGACTGCGGCGGCGCAGCAGTCCACGCAGCCGCGCCCGCAGCGACGGACCGTCCCCGGGCGGGTAACGCCGGCCGTCCTGTATCTCCAGATCATCTGCCACTTCGTACCGCTTCACATACGCACCGAAAAAACGTTTGCAACGTGGCCACCACCGGAATGGCGATCAGCGTGCCGACCACACCGAGCAGCGCGGTGCCCGCGATCACGGAGCCGAAGGCCACCGCCGGATGGATGTCCACGGTCCTGGACGTGAGTTTCGGCTGGACCAGGTAGTTGTCGAACTGCTGATAGACCACGACGAAGACCAGCACCCACACGGCATACCAGGGGTCGACGGCGAACGCAGCCAGGACGGGCACGGCCGCGGCCAGATGGTGCCGATGACTGGTATGAACTGCGACACCACGCCCACCCACACGGCGAGCGCCAGGGCGTACGGCACATCCAGCAGTGCCAGCATGATGAAGTGGGCGACCGCGGAGATCAGGGCCATCAGCCCCCGGGAGTAGAGGTATCCGCTCATTTTGTCGACCGCGATCTCCCACGCCCGTAGCACGTTGGTCTGCTTGGCCGGAGGCAGCAGCGAGCACAGCGCGCGGCGCAGCCGGGGGCCGTCCACGGCGAAGTAGAAAGCGAACAAGAAGATCGTCAGCAGCCGGAACAGACCGCTCAGCACAGAAGCCGAAAAATCAAACACGCCGCCCGCGCTCTTCTGTACGTAAGCCCGCAGCCAGTCGGGGCGCAACAGCCGGCCCTGGATGCCGGCCCGCGACAAATCCGTGCGGAACGTCCGGTTGATCCAGCCGATGACGGAGTCGAAGTACCGCGGGAAGTGCTCGACGATGCCGCTGATATGGCACGCCAGGAACGAGCCGAACAGCAGGAAAAACCCCGCCACCCCGAGGACCACGGCGAGACACATCACAAAGGCGGCCAGGCCCCGGCGCATCCCCCGGGCCACCATCCGCCCGATCGGCGGCTCGATTCCCGGCGCCACGAAAGACGCGATCAGAATGCCGACCAGCACCGAAGTGGTGGCCCTGCGTGACGTGGCGGCCGCCTGCCCCGACTGGACCGTGACCTACGACCATGCCGCAAAGCCAGTCGGCCGACGCCTAGACCGTCGGCCACGTCCTTGGGCTGCTCGCCGAGCCGTCGATTGCCTGCCCGGGTCCTTGGGTGCTTACTCCGGCCCCACCACACCCGGCGAGCAGGACGAGCAGCGTGGTCACGGCGAGCCGGTATGAAGCGTGGGACGCATGAAGATCACCACAGGTAATGCCGACGCGCTGTCGTTCAGTCCACCGTGATGAACCGCTGGAAGTAGTCGGCAGGCGCGCCTTCGCCGACCAGGACGCCGTCCGCCTCCACCCAGGCGTGCGCGGCGAACGGCGGTTGGGTGCGGACGCCGACACACCAGGTCGGCCACTGACCGCGCAACCGGCACAGCAACACGGTGGCCAGGGAACGCGGCAGGCAACCCCGCTGGCCGCCGGCGGCCAGGCTGACGGCGAGGACGATCTCCCGCGCCCGGGCGGCCTCGGCGAGGGTCGCGGGCCGGGCTCCAGGGCGCAGCCGCAGCAGGACCTTGCGGATGCGGGCGGGGGGCTGCCGGGCGAGCAGGTAGGCGCAGCCGACGGCCAGCCGGGTCACGAGCCGCGGGCCGAGGGGCACCGACCGGGGGTCGTGCGGGACGACTTGCGAAGTGGACACTGTGGCCATGCCTCCGTGACGGGACGGGAGGGAACGTGGACGGGCGGGGGCGGGGCCCGGAGGGGGAAGGACTGCGGTACTCCGGGTCAGGCGGCCAGGAGCCTTGCGGCGCGCAGTTCCTGGACGATGCGGGTGATGTCCTCCTCGACCTGGTCGGCGGTCACGTCGTACTGGTCGGTGAGCGTCGTCACCGCCTGCTGCCTGCTCGTGCCGTCCAGCAGGGTCCGCACGATCAGCGCGGCGGTGGGATTGAGGGTGAAGTACTCGCCGCTGTTCTGGTCGAGCAGCGCCATGCCGTACTCGGTGTCGGCCGTCACCACTCCGGGGCGCAGGGTCATCGTCATGCTGTGATACCTCCTGTGTCGGTTTGCGTCGGCCGCAGCGGGCCGCGGCTTCGTTCGCGTGCGCGCAGCCACACCTCGCAGCCGACGGTCGGATGCAGCAGCGCGCTCTCCAAGTCGGCGGCGAGCGGCCGGACGCACCAGTCACGAAGGGCAGCCTCGTCGACGAGGCCCAGCTCGCGCAGCCGGGAGTCCTCCCAGAGGGCAAGCAGTGCGGAGCGGTGGCGGCGCAGTCCGGTCTCCTCCTCCAGGGCGGCGTGCACCTTGGTGGTCCGGTGCCGGACGGACTCAGGGACGACGCCCCGCATGGCCTCCTCGATCAGTGGCTTGTACCGCCATGGCGTCACCCGCTCCTGCGGGCGGACGGCTAGGGCGGCCTCGACGAGCAGGTCGTCGTAGTAGGGCGCGGCGAAGGTCACGCCGAGCGGCTCGGACATCTGCTGGACGTGCCGGCCGAAGCGGGCCAGGGTGCGCAGGGTGGCCAGCTCCCGGTGTCCACCGTGGCCCGGGTCGAGCGGTTCGGTGTCCTTGGCCCGCTCTTGAATGAGCGCGCGCACGGCCTCGACGGCCGGCCTGGTGGCCCACGGGGGCAGTCGCGGCGGGGTGCCCCAGGTGAACAGGGGGACGGACATGGGGGGTTGGGGGAGGGTGAGGTCGTGCGCGACCCGGGCCAGCCAGGAGCCGTACGGGCGGCGGTCCAGGAGCTGGGCGATGGCTGTGCGACGGGACCAGCGATGCAGGGAGGTGAAGCCGCGGGCGAGCCGCCAGGCCGTACGGGGATGGCGCGGCAGCAGTCCGTGGACGTGTGCCGAGGCACCGGTGAACAGTTCGTCGCCGCCCATTCCGCTCAGGTGCAGAGGGGAGCCGCGCTCCGCGGCCCGCTCGATGATGTGCATCCGCCGATGGCGGTTGACCGCGTACATCGACGGGGTGTCGAGGTCGTCGTCGAGCGCGTCGACGCGGTCGAAGGTCAGGGGTACGGCGGTCGCGGGCACCACATGGTGTTCCACCGCGTCCAGCGCCTCCACCGTGCGGCGTGCATAGGAGACGTCGTCGCCGAGGACGTCGTGGACGGCGGCGGTGTAGGCGACGGTCTTCGCGCCCGCGCGGGCGGCGGTGGCGATCACCGCGGTGGAGTCGACGCCGCCCAGATCGGCGCTGATGACTTCGCGGCCCGTGATCCGTGCGGCGACCGCGTCGACCAGGCGCTCCCGGACCAGCCGGGCGCCTTCGGCGAGCGGCAGTTCGGCCGGGGGCGGGCTCCAGCAGCAGCTCGTGCGGAGCCGGCCGTCGCGGTCGAGCAGGACGCGCCGGTCACCGGGGACGACGTCGACGCCGCGCCAGACCGTCTGGGTGGTCAGCGGGTGCAGGATTCCGGGACTGAGCAGGTGCACGGCCAGGCGCGCCTCGTCTAGGTCCGCGCCCGCCAGGTCGGCCAGGACGTCGGCACGGTCGGAGACGAGGTGGGCGCCGTGGGTGCCAGGCGCTTGGGCGACGAAGACGCTGCGGACGCCGGTGACGGTGCCGCGGACCAGCGTCCTGCCGTCGAGACCGGCGATCAGGTGGTGGCTGCCGGCCCATTTGCTCGCGTACGCGTCGGCGGCCTCGAGCGATCCGGCGCAGGCCGCGTGTGCCGCTTCCTTCTCGGTCACCGCGTGCTGTCCGAGCACTGCCAGCCGGGCAGGCCCGCACGCCACTGTCGTCAGGGCGTGGTCCGGCCAGCGGCCGATCAGCCAGGGCCGTCCCGAGGCATGCGGGATCTCCCGGGTTGCGCACGACCGGGCTCGCGCGGCGAGGGCCGCGACGGCATCGGTGTCCGGGAAGACCAGGAACCAGCAGGCCCCGGCGGTGGACGACGGGCCGGTCACCATGGGCGAGTCCTTCCGGTCGGGGACGGTCGGCGGTGTGCGGTCAAGCAGGTGGGCGGCACCGGCGGCGCCGCCCACGCGCTTGACCAACCCCGTGAGTTACGTGCACATGCCAATCAGCGGGGCCGGCCGGAGAAGGTCAGAGCAGGCTGTGGCCGCCCAGCAGGTCGGGGCTGCCCCTCCCGGCCAGGCCCGTGACCATCTGGAAGTCGCCGACCTTGGTGAGAGTCGGACGCTCGTAAGCCATCGTCATATCCCTTCGTCGATGAACGTGCCGTCGATGAGCGGGGGTTGTCCCGCCTGATACCTGAGCCGGCGTGCCACACCATCGAGCAGGGCGCCGACGCAGTGCACAAAGCTAGACGCGCGGTTTCCCCCGTCACAACGGGGGTCCCAAGCCATCAGGGGCCTACCTCGGCCCCGGTGCTTTCGCCACATCTGCCTCACAGTTCACGAGATTCGAGCGGTCGGTCATGTTCCGCTCGGGACGGGGTACTCGCGTTGGCCACGCTTGAGGGTGGGAAGGCCTTTTGGCCAGGGCGCGCCGGTCGTGCGGGCGGCACGATGCGCAATGACACCGTCTGACGTCGGCAGACATGGCAACCAGAATTCCGATCGACGACACCGGACGGTCAATCGCCGCCCTGCTGGCCGGAACGCCGTCCTTGCGGCTTCCGGCCGCGGCGATGCCAGGCGCTGCGATCAGGGCGCGCACCAGACGGGTCAGGGCTGCGACGGCGTCGCGGTGGGCAGCGGGCGACACCAGCCGCCCCCTGGCGGCGGCGCATCACCGTGCCTGGAACTCCGACAATCACTTCACCCTCGAGGGCGCCCGGCCAGTCTCAGCGCCTGTGCACTCGTGTGAGCCAGGAATGGCACACCCCTACGCTCTGCCGACCACATGCAGCGCGCTGGTGAGGGCGTCGCCCAACGCCAACGCCAACGCTGCCGCCTTCCGCCTTCCGCCTTCCGCCGCGGACCATGACCAGCACGGGTCGGCCTTCGGCTTCTTGCAGGTCAAGGGCACTCTCCGCGTTTCTCTTCACCTCTTTGACAGCCCACCTCGTGAAAGCGCGGAGCCAAGCACCGCCCGGGACGCGGCCGCGGAAGACGGCGTTCGCGGCGAGCTCGGCGACGACCAGGACGACCGTGTCGTGTGCCTCGGCGCCGTGCGGGTGGCCCCCGCCCGGTTACTGACTTTCGAACTCCGAGAACCGAGCTGCCCGGTGTGGTGCGCGATACCGAGATCACCCCGCGATGGCCCCAGTAACGCCCAGAGCCCCGAAGCGAGCGTCAGCTGAGCGTCAAGATTCCTCGAAGGAACCCCTGAAAGCGCCGCCGAAGCGACCGTCTGCCTCGAGAAGTCGCAGATCAGGCAACCTTCAAGGATCGATCCATCCATGCGACCCGCTGCATGGAGAGGAACAGGTCGGTCGACCCGCCTGCGACACAAATCCGCAGGTCAAGCACCCTTCACGGCAGGCTTCAGAATCGCCACGCACTCCACGTGCAACGTCATCGGAAACACATCACCCCGGACACAGCGGCGAAAGGAGCAGGTCAGAGTTGGTCTACGGTTCCAAGAGAGGGCCGCCGGGGTGCTCGGAGCGTCAAACGAGCGTTACCGGTGTCGCCCGATCACGCCACTCACGACCCACATGGGGATGGCCACTGGCCGCCCACGAAAGCGACGGAGCAGGGCGAGTGGCGTAGTGCGGCGCGGTGGGTGGCTCCGAGTTCGTGGCGGCCCGTGCCACGCCTGTGGCGGACCCCCAGGACGAGAAGGTCGGCGTGGTCCGAGGCTCGGAGCAGGGCCTGCCGCGCAGGGCCGTCGACGACTCCTCTGTGCACGGCGACGCCGCTTTCGAGAGCCGCCCGGTCCGGGACTGCCGCGCTCAGGAGCGCATCGACTGCCGGCGTGCTGCGGAGGCGAGGTGAGCCCTGCCGTGCTTCCTGCCGGCTCCGGGCATGCACCACGACCAGGTCGCGACCGCGGGCCTGTGCTTCCTGAAGGGCGAAGGTGCCAGTGGCCGGAAGACCGAGGGCGGCCAGCGGCTCTCCAAGAGGAGGACCATGGAGCGCGGTCTGAGGAACGCCGTTCCTGTGGCGGGTCCTGCGCGTCGTCGCTGACCGGGGCCCGAAACTCTCAGGGCCCGGCCGTGGCCGGAAGCGCAGGCTGTTCCAACCGCTCGGGGGCCATCGGGACGCTGAGCACCATGGTGAGGCCGCCGCCGGGCGTGTCCTCGGCGTGCACGGTGCCGCGGATGGCACCGGTGAAGCCGCGTGCGACCGCGAGGCCGAGGCCGACACGCACGCCGCGGGGTGAGTCGCCGTAGCGCTGGAACGGCTCGAAGATGCGTTCCTTGGCCTCGTCCGGTACCCCGGGGCCGCGGTCGACGATCCGCACTTCGACCCGGTCGGCGAGGACACTGGCGGAGACGAGGACCTTCTCCCCCGGCGGGTTGTGCTCAGACAGGAGGAGCAGGGTTCCACTGCCGGGCCTGCGGGGCCGGTGCGTCACTCACGTACCTTGCATTGCGCCCGATACACCCGATTCCTCCCAACCGTTCGCACAGGAAGGGCTTGTCACGTGAGAGGGGCCCTGCCGTATCCGGCCGGGCCCCTCTCACCTCTCACGTGGCGCATCGGCTACCAGCGGTACCAGCGGCCCTTGCGGCCGCCACTGTCCGCCGTACGGACGACGAAGCCCAGCAGCCACACGACGAGCACTATCACCGCGATCCACCACAGCGCCTTCAGCGCGAAACCCGCACCGAAGAGGATCAGGGCCAGCAGAAGAACCAGAAGCAGGGGAACCATCGTTATCAACCTCCTGGCCACCAGATGCCCCTACCTCAGGCCGACAAGCCCACAAATCGGGAGTTATTTCCGCGCGGTGCGGGGCATATGCGCGGGCGCCGAGCGCCATGACTGGTTCCCCCAGTTCCACCCCTCACGCACCGCAGTTCCGCCTCGTCAACTGGGGTGCCGCGCCTGTGGTCAGAGTGTGTCGCCGGAATAGTGGAAGCGGCAGGCGATCCCCGGGCCCGGTGTGCGCGGCTCGCCGACGCTGGGGTCGTACAGGGCACGGCCGCCGGGCCACCGCGACAGCTCGGTGGCCCGGGCGACACCACCGTCGACTTCCATCGCGGTCCAGCCGGCAACCGCTGTTCGGGAAGGACCCGGAGTCGCCGCGTCCCCGCCGCCCCCGCACGCCGGCGGCCCCGGCACCCACCGAGAACTTTGAGAACAATGCGCGTGCCGGACCCCGCGTCTGCGGCACGATCACAACTCGACGCCGACGTCGTGCAACCACGCCCGGTGGACACCTCCAAGCCCGGCTTCCAGCAACGCACGCCGGATTGACCGGTAGTGCCTGTGCTTCCTCTAGAGTCGCCGTATGACGGAGGCACCGGCCCAGGACCGCGGCGCGCGGTCCCGTGACGCGATACTCGACACCGCCACCGACCTGATGTCGCGCCACGGCTACGCTGCCACGTCCATCTCGATGATCTCCGCCGCGTGCGGTCTGCCGGTCAGCTCGATCTACTGGCACTTCGGCAGCAAGGAGGGGATCTACGTCACCGTGCTGGAGCGCGCCAGGACCGCGCTACTGGCGGCTCTGCCCCCGGCCGAGGTGCCGGGCGCCGACGTCGCGCAGCGTCTGGACACCTTTCTCATGGAGGTCGGGGACGCCTTCCAGCGCCAACCGCGTGGTGTGAAGCTGTTGTTGGGGCTGGGCATGGTGCGGCAGGACGCCAGTGCCGCGGCCGTGGCCGAGGTGCGTCACTACCGCAACGCGCTGCTGACCTGGGCCCGGGATTCGGTGAGTTCCGTCTTCGCGCTGCGTGACCGCCCCGAGGCAGCGGACGAGTTGGCGCGCTTCACCCTGAGGATGGCGAGCGGAACCGCCGTGGCCCGTTGGTTCGAGCCGGATACCGTCCTGGAGACCGGACCACTGCGCGTGGCGTTGCTGGCGCTGGCGGCCCGCCACGGCGTTCCGATGCGGGGCGTCCCTGGCGAGGACGCCCCGTCGCCGGGCGTCACGTGATACCTCCGAGGATGCCCCGGCCTTCAGGCCGGGGAGGAATCGGACCCCTGCGGAGCAGGGCAAGGAAAGAGCAAACGTACCTACACCTGCACCGCGTGCGGAGTCGTATCCCCCAGGGACAAGAACTCCGCCCGCGTGATGCTCGCCCGGGCTGGTCTCAACCCGGCTGGTGCCAAGGGCGCAAGACCTCCGGGAGCGCCGCTCCCGGAGGCAGCCTGAGCCAGCAATCCCCTCCCCTCAGGGAGGGGAGGATGTCAAGGCCAGGGAATGACGACCCGGTACTTGCCGCCCGCAGACTGCTCGGGTGGCTCGTGGGCGCGTTCGACGCTCACCTGGCCCGCGCCGTGAGCGGTGAGCAGGGCGACCATCTCCTTTCGCACCGCCGTCCACAGCCGCTCCCGATCTGCTGCGGCGGCGGACAGGATCCGCACGCGGATGCAAGTGGGCGCCGTCTGGACGATTTGGAACAGGTCGATGCCCGGGATGCTTTCCAGGATGGTCTCGAAGGCCATCGGCACGATGTGCACGGTGCCGCCGTCCCGGCGTGGGAACGTCAGCAGGTCGGCCGCGCGGCCGCGTACTCTGATCGCGGGGAGCGGGTCTCCGCACGGGCACGGGTCAGGACGCAGCAGAACGCTGTCGCCGAGGTCGTAGCGCAGGATCGGCTGTGCCCATCGGCACAAGCTGGTCAGGAGCACGGTGAAGGACTCCTGTCCCGGAGGGGTGGGGCGGAGGTCGGGGCCGACGGGCTCCAGGATCAGCCAGTCGCTGTGGACGTGGAGCCATCCCGACGGGCAGCCGTAGGCCAGGGCGAGGCTCTCGTTGCAGCCGTAGGTGTCGACCAGGTGCGACCCGAAGGCAGAGCGAATCCTGCGGTGGTCGTGGTCACTGACGCCCTCGGCCAGCAGTGACACCGCGGCCGGGGCGATGCGCAGCCGACCGGCCAGCTGCTCGCCGGCGAGCAGCGCGATCACAGTGGCGTAGCCGGCCAGGAACACCGGGCGGTACTGGTTCAGTTGGTCCACCAGCTCGGGCAGCGGGCTGTGCACCGACAGCACCCGGCTGCCCCGGGCGGGCAGCCGACCGGCCGCGCGGGAGCGGACGATGACGGTGTACGCGGCCAGATGGCCGCCGGTGGCCACGATGTGCGCCGCCCGCATGCGGCGGGCGAGCAGCCGGGCCGTCACCACGGGCGTGAGGGTACGCCGGGCGGCCCGCAGCGACAGGGCCCTGACCACCGCCGCCGCGCGGTCGTCGAGCAGGAACAGGCCCCGGTGGCCGGTCGTTCCGGAGGTGGTGGTGACCAGGTATCGGCCCAGGAAGCGCTCGCCGGCGCGCCGGGGATCCGCGACGAAGGCCCGTACGCGTTCGATGGTCACCTCGGGATCGGTGACCCAGTCGTCGAAACGCGCCATCAGGTTCTGCTTGCGCGTGACCGGCAGCAGGGCGGAGTCCTCGACGCGTTCGGGTAGCGTCCAGTACAGCTCGCGGTAGTACGGGGAGTGGGTGCGGGCGAAGTCGATCATCGCGGCCAGCCGTTCGCGCTGCCGGTGTGCCAGGGCGTCCGGGCCCTGCCGCAGCGTCCGGCGCCCGTCCCGGATCAGGGCGAGTGTCGATGTCATCGCACGGCTCCTCCGGGAGCGGAAGCGGGCTGCCAGAACGCGCAGTGGTGGTCGGCGGCGAACCCGGTGGTGGGTCCTACCCGGTCCGGGGCCAGCACCTGGATGTGGTCCCCGTCGGCCGTGTAGCGCGGCCAGGGCTCAGTCCCGGGCGCGTTGGGGTCGCCGGTGGCCGCGAAGTGGGCCCAGTAGGCGGTCATCGTGGCGGACAGCCGTCGCTGGGCGGGCGTCAGGGGCGCCACCGAGTCCATGGGGAACAGATAGGCGAGTTCGGAGGCGTGGAAGGCACCCTGCGGCGTGTGCGGTGCCGGGATGAACGGCGGTGCCTGGGCGTCGTGGAACTCGTAGGCGTAGACGGGCGCCCGGCTGCCGTACAGCCGGTTATCGGCCCGTGCCGGGCAGGCGAACCGCTGATCGGTGCCGATGGCGGAGTAGGCCAGGTTGGCGGACGGATAGGCCCGGACCGGGTAGGTGTCCAGGACCGCGGCCGCGCGGTTGCCGTGCTGGAGCCGGACGAGGTCGGCGTACGAGTCGGGGGTCAGAGGGCCGCCGCCGAGCAGATCGACGTACAGCGCGGTGAAGTAGCGGTATTCGTCATGAGTGCTGCCGCTCAGCGTCGGGACCGCGTTCACTCGTCCCTCGGCCCACGCCGTGTGCGGAGGGCGGGGCAGGACACCGGGGCCGGTGTTGGGGGCCCACAGGGAGGCGGCCCCTGTCCCGGTAGCGCGGACGAGCTCAGTGGTGGGCAGGGCACGCAGGCAGCCTGCCGCGGTCGTCGGGTCGGTGCAGCCGACCGAGGCCGCGAAGCCGCTTCCCTTTCGCTCGGCCGCGTCGAGCGGGAGGGGTGTCAGACCGCCGTCCGCGGCGCAGGCTCCGCTCTGCTGGATCGCCCGGTGGAACAGGCCTTTCGCGGTCGGCGAGGCGATGTGGAGGCAGGTGTCCGCCGATCCGGCGGACTGGCCACCGAGCGTCACCCGGTGCCGGTCGCCACCGAAGGCACCGATGTTGCGCCGCACCCAGCGCAGGGCGGCCTGTTGGTCCATCAGGCCGTAGTCACCCGAGGCGTGGTCCGGGCTCTCGGCCGACAGGGCGGGGTGGGCCAGGAACCCCAGTGCCCCGAGGCGGTAGTTGACGGTCACCACGACCACACCCCGCGCGGCCAGGGCGGTGCCGTCGTAGTCGCTGCCCGCGCCGTGGACGTTGCCTCCGCCGTGCAGCCACACCAGGACCGGAAGGGGGCGGTTGCCGGTGCGGGCGGGTGTCCGGACGTTGAGGTACAGGCAGTCCTCCACGGTGCTGCCCGTGCGGTTGGACTCGCCGGGCAGGACGGGGCCGCCGTCGGGGAGCAGCGTCAGCGGTGACTGGGGGCAGGGGTGGGCCGGTGCGGTGGCGTTGCGTACGCCTGACCATCGCGGCGCGGGGCGCGGCGGACGCCAGCGCAGCTCACCGGTCGGCGGGGCGGCGAACGGGATCCCCTGGAAGACCCGCCCGCCGTCGTGGACGGCCGCGCCCCGCACCCAGCCGCGGTCGGTACGCACGACCAGGGAGTCGGGGGCGGAAGCGGCGCGGGCAGTGGACGCAGGAACGGTCAGTAACAGGAGCAGGGCCGCGACGGCGGCTGTGGCGCGGGCCAAAGCGGGGCGCAGGCTCGGGGCTCTCATCCTTCGCTCCAGGTGTCGGGGTTGGGGGGTCATGGCGTGTGCTCGTATGCGCCGATGTCACAGGTGGCGCCCTGCGGGCGAGTGACGCCGCGCTGATCGGTGGCCGGGCAGCCCTCGGCCGCGTCCAGGGCGGGACTGCCCGGCAGCAGCGCCACGGTGTCCGTGGGGCCGCCATGGTTCGCCAGCGGTCCGACCAGCGGGTCACGACTGGGCAGATCGCCCGCGGCCGAGAGCCGGCAGCTGCCGTCGCCGTCGATGTTGTGGCCCAGCGACGTGATGGTGGCGAAGGCCTTCTCGCAGTCGGCGGCGGCGCCGTCGACGGTGTTGCCCGCGACGACGGAGTTGCGCAGGGTCATGCGCCCCAGTGGCAGATCGACGATGTCGGGGATGGGCGCGGGCAGGCTGTCCAGGTAGGCCGGCGCAATGTTGATTCCGCCTCCGCCGTCGCTGGAACTGTTCCTCGTGATGGTCGAGTTGAGGATCTGCACGGCTCCTAGGCCGCGGATGTCGATGCCTCCGCCGTAGCCGCCGAGGCTGCCGGGGCGGTCGCCGGGGTTCGTCACGCGGTTGTCGGCGATCGTCGAGTTCGTCACGGTGCCGCTGTCGTCGAATCTGATGCCGCCGGCCTCTCCGGCGGCGTTCCGGCTGACCGTGCTGTCGACGAGATCCAGGTGGGAGTCCGGGACGTTGAAGACGCCGCCGCCGTAGCCGGCGGAGTTACCGGTCACGGCGACCCGGCGCAGCGTCAGCTGTCCTGCGTTGGCGATGCCGCCGCCACCGGTGTCGGTGAAAGGCAGTTCGCGCTGCTTGGCCCTTCCCCCGGTGATCGTCACATCGGACATGCGGGTGTCCGCCCGCAGGCGGAAGACCCGGTCCAGGTGGTCGGCGTCGATGACGGTGCTCCGCGCGCCGGCGCCCCGGATCGTGGTGGGTGCGTCGACGTTCAGGTCCCCCGTGGTCGGGTCGGGATGGTCGCCGATGATCAGCCGGGGGTCGGGCGGGATCGTGAGCCGGTAATGGCCGGGGGGCAGTGTGATCGTACTGCCCGGCCGGGCGTTGGCGGCCATGACGGCGGCACGCAGGCTGCACGCGCCCGACGCGGTGCGGCACCGGCCGTCCGACGGGTCGGCGTCCACCGCGTCGGAGGTGGTGTCCACGACGAACTCCGCGGGGTCGGCGGCCGGGGCCGCGGTAGCGGTGGCGGTGGCGGCGAGTGGCGCCGTGATGGCGAGGACGGTGGCGGCGAGTGTCGCAGGGGTGACTCGGACTCTCATGCGGTGAACTCCTCCTGGCGAGGAATCTGGGCGTACGAGGAATCGGTGGCTGCGGGAACTGGGTCCTGGTGGGGGTGCGCGGCTCGTGCGGACAGCGGTGCGTGGTTGCGCTGGGAGCGGCGACGGCGACCGAGGAGCGGAAGAAGAACCGGCGGAGCGGGAGAACGAAGGTCCGCGCGTCTGTAGGGAGCGTTCCATTCAGAGCGGTCCGTGTCTACGCGCCTGCAGAGAAACGGCCGAAGTGGAGCGCTGGCGTACATCGGGAGAAGACCGAACGCCTCCAGGTAGTGGTGCAGCGCCGCCTCGACGGGCGCCGGCACGACGATGGGGGCGTGGACCAGGGCCTCGTCCCAGTCGCCGCAGCGCCGGTCGAGGGCACCCTGCGGCGCCGCGATGCGCTGGGCGAAGACGCGACAGCCGACCACGGTGACGCGCACGTCGCCGGTCTTGGGATCCGCGCCCGGAACAGGTGGGCGGTCACCGCCAAGGACTCGTCGAAGGTGTCGGGGACGACGCGCTGGGCCCAGGTGGCGCCGGTGTTCCCGTCTTCGCCGGCGGCAGGCCGCGGAACGGCTTGTAGATCACGGGCCCGTACTCGGCGGCGAACTTTTGGGCGTCCTCGACGTCACCGGTGATCAGGATCGGCGGGAGGGGCAGGCCGGGCCGGGCGGCCCTCTGGAGCTGGGCAGGCTTGAAGTCGGCGGCGGTGAGCGCGCCGGGGTGGTTGACGTAACGGATGCCGTGACGGTGGTCCGCTGCCAAGCGAAGTAATGATCGCCCGCTCACTGGCTACCGCGACGGCGTGGGCACGTCGACGGGTGACAGCGCGGTGGACAGATCGTTGGTCGGTGCGCAGCGTTCCGGCGGCCCCGGGGGGACCGTCAGGCGCAGCCGCGCCGCCAGTTCCAGCCCACGAAGGTGTGCCGCAGATCCACCTCGAAGTGGCAGGAGACGGTGCCTACGGCCTTGATGTCGACGTACGAGTGGTGGGTGTTGGCGTACCAGGTCCCGGTCGCGTCGAAGATGCCCCGGTACGTGAAGTCCGCGTGTGCCTCGCTGCGGTAGACGGAACAGCCAGTGGCGCAGTCGACGCTTTCGGTGGCCGACTTCCGCGACCAGCCCGCGTCCCACGGCTCCCGGTTCCACTGCTGGGTGGCGTCGGTGGCCGCGCTCACGACACCGCCGTCGGTGGTCCAGCGCGACGTCAAGTACAGGCCGGTCATACGGATGTTGCAGCAGTCGTACATTTCGTTCCAACTGGAGAGCTCGTGCTGGCCGCTCTCGGTGTGTTTGATCCCAGCCCTTGCGGCGGTTCCCTCGGCCCGGCCGAGCGGTATCAGCCGCGCGTCACCAGGTCGTGGCCTGCAGTCGGCGCCGATCGAGACCTCCTGCTGTACGGCCATGCCCGCGGGGGGCGCGGGCAGTGAGCCCGTCAGCCGCATATCGCCACAGGAGCGGTTGGCTCGCGCTCCGTCGCCGACGGCGGACGCCGGAACGACCGCGAAGGACAGCACAATGGCGACGAGCGCTGAGCCACAAGCGATCCGGATAGGCAACTGCCTTCCCTTTCCTCAGCGTCGACTCGGTCCGATACCCGCGCGGTATCTTGGTTCCCGCTCAGCGGATGCCCGTAATCTGCCGGGGCAGTCCAGGCAGTCCAGCGCAGACGCCTCCGTCATCAGCCCCTCCCCCACCGGCCTGGGACGCGACCTTCGGTGCCTGCGGCCTCTGCTGGCTCCTCCTGTCGTACTGGGAACGTGCTACCACAGCCCGTCCCTCCCCCAACGACACGGAGTTCCTTCCCCACCGGCAACCACCAACCAGCCACATCCGGTTGAACAGCTGCATCTGAGTCGATCCGCCCAATCCCCGGCGCACCGCAGTCCGTTGAGATGCATAGTGGGCGCCGTCGGCTCGCTTCGACCCGGCCTGACACCACACAGGGGCGGATTCGGAGGATCTCGATGAAGGTGCGGCTGCTCTGGGCTGCCGCTGCGGCGGCCGTCGCTGCCACCGCTGCGCGGGCAGCGGCCAGCTGGATCGAACCCCAGCCCGACCCCGCCCCCTGCCAACGGCTCCGCCGCGAGCCCGAGGGCGAGGAAGCGTTCCTCCCCGCCCCGACGGGACGGTGCTGCGCACCATTGTCGCGGGTGAAGGCTCACCGGTGGTACTGGCGCACGGATACGGTGCCTCGCTCCTGGAGTGGAATCTGGTGCAGGCCGCCCTGGTGGCCAGCGGTCACCGTGTCATCGTCTTCGACCAGCGCGGCCACGGAGGGTCGACGCCGGGGGACGGTATCGGCTCCGACCCTATGGCGCAGGACTACCTGGCGGTCCTGGAGCACTTCGAAGCACGCGACGCAGTGCTCGTCCGGCATTCCGTGGGCGGGTTCCTCGCGCTTCGTGCCGTGCTCGACCATCCCGCCGTCGCCCGGCGGCTGCGCGGCCTGGTGCTGTTCGCGATACGGGCGGGCCGCATCTACGACGGAGCACCGCACAACCGGCTGCAGGTCCCGCTGCCGGAGATGGGCATCCTCCAGCGACTGGCCCGCATCCCGCGATGATCGAGGTCTTCCTGCAGCAGGCACAGGCCTCCCTCGTGCCGATCGTGCGAGCGTTCGCCCGCGAGGACCGCTATCCACGCCTGGCCGAGATCGCGCTCCCCACCGTCGTCATGGTCGGCTCGGCCGATCGCAGCACACCGCCCAGCCACGCCCGACGCCTGACCGCCGGCATACCGGGCGCGCGCCTGATTACCGTGCCGGACGCCGGACACATGTTGAACTGGGAGAACCCCCACGCCTTGGTGCAGGCCGTCAGCTCCCTGCACGAGCTCGGTGACCCCCTGATGCGAAGCGACCTCCACGCCACCATGCGCCACTGTGGCGGGTAGTGCGCGGTCGGTTCTCGGCAGGAGGTGGACCTCCTCGGGCAATTGGCCGGTAGCGCGGTGTGATCCGTCCTCCGATGCGGCTTAGGTAAAGGGGTCGCGTAGCCGTGTCGGGCGAGGGAGGACAGGTGTACGACTACATCATTGTGGGTGCCGGATCGGCGGGGTGCGTGTTGGCGGGCCGGCTCAGCGAGGACGAGACCACGCGCGTTCTGCTCATCGAGGCGGGACCCGTGGACGACGCCCCCGAGATCCACATTCCGGCAGCGTTCAGCAAGCTCTTCCAGACCAAGTACGACTGGAGTTACCTCACCGAGTGCGAACCGGGACTGGACGGCCGCCGTCGCTATCTGCCCCGCGGCCGGATGCTCGGCGGCTGCTCGTCCATGAACGCGATGATCTACATACGTGGCAATCGCCGTGACTACGACGCCTGGGCGGCCGGCGGCGCCGACGGGTGGAGCTGGCAGGATGTCCTGCCCTACTTCCTCCGCACCGAAGACTTCAGGGGCGCCCCGTCGCCCTGGCACTCCACCGGGGGGGCTCTGACGGTCAGCGAGGGCCGTTCCCGGCATCCGTTGGCGGAGGCCTACGTCACGGCAGCACAGGAGGCGGGCCACCACTACACGAGCGACTTCAACGGCCCCGAGCAGGACGGCGTCGGCTATTACCACCTCACCCAGCGCAACGGTCTGCGCTGCAGCACGGCCGACGCCTATCTGCGGCCGGCCCTGTCCCGGCCCAATCTCGAGGTGCTCACCGGTGTCCCGTGCACCCGCGTGCTCCTGGACGGCGACCGTGCGACCGGTGTCGAGGTGGAGCGGGACGGCGAACTGCTGTGCCTGCGTGCTGAACGGGAGGTCGTGCTGTCGGCCGGCGCCTACAACTCGCCGCAGCTGCTCATGCTGTCCGGCATCGGCCCGGGCAGCGAACTCGCTTCCTGCGGCATCAGGCCCCGCGTCGACCTCCCCGTGGGGGAAAACCTGCAGGACCATCCGCATGTCGGTCTGTGCTATCTCACCGATACCGAGTCGCTGTTCACCGCCGAGACACCGGAGAACGTCCGCCTGCTGGAGACCGAGGGGCGCGGTCCCCTCACCTCGAACGTCGGCGAGGCCGGCGGGTTTCACCGCACCCGTGAGGGACTGGACGCCCCCGACATCCAGGTGCACGCCACCCCGCTGATGTTCCACGAGGAGGGCATCAGCCCCGTGGCCGACCACGCGTTCATGTTCGGCGCGGTCGTCCTGGCCCCCACGAGCCGGGGCAAGGTCTCCCTGCGGTCGGCCCTGCCCAGCGCCAAACCGCGCGTTCTGCACAACTACCTGACTACCGAGGAGGATCGCGCCACGATGATCCGGGCACTGCGGATGTTGCTCGACATCGCCGCTCAGCCCAGCCTGGCCAAGCACCGGCGTGCCGACTTCCGCGTACCGCGCTCCACGGACGACGCTGGCCTGCTCGATTTCGCCCGGCGCGAGTTGCAGACTCTTTACCACCCGGCGAGCAGTTGCTCCATCGGCCCCGTCGTGGATTCCCGGCTCAGGGTGCACGGCGTGGGCGGCCTGCGAGTGGTGGACGCCTCGGTGATGCCCACCGTGGTGCGGGGCAACACCAACGCCCCGACGATCATGATCGCGGAGAAGGGCGCAGACATGATCCGCGGTCTTTGATCTCCGAGAGCCACAGCAAGGCCTGGTCGCACTGCTGGCCGGACGTAGCCGCCTTTCCGGACCGCTCCTCCTCCCCCAAGTACGGCCACAGCGACGCCAGCGCCGGACGACCGTCTCTCAGCCGCCGAACGTCCCCTGTCGCGAGGGCGCCGACAACTTTCGCCGTGGCAATGGACGGGACGTATTAGCCTGGGGCGCCACGACCGAGCTGCACGTGCGCCACCTGACCATCCAGCAGTGGCGGTTCCTCTAGCAGGTGGGCCCTACGCGGCTTTCTCCCCGACGGCCCGGTCGATCCCGGCTTCCGGGGCCGCTTCTTTGCGGCTCTGGGGTCGCCTCCAGGACAGGTGTCGCCTATTCGCATCCAATGCAATTGGATTGATCATGGTCGGCTAAAGGGTGGTGCAGAAGGCCTGGTGGCGGGCATTTTGGCTGTATGGGTGGGGTGTTGAGGGCCGAGCCGGTGTGGGTGGAGACGTTCACCGGGCTGCGCATGGGGCGGTTCGAGAAGCTGCTGCGCGTGGTGCGCGAGCGGGGTGGAAACGGCCCCGGTGGTGGTCGGCCGTGGTGTCTTCCGCTGGCCGAGCGGGTGCTGCTGGTGGCCGTGTACTACCGCACGAACCTGACCATGCGGCAGCTCGCTCCGCTCTTCGGCTGCTCACCTGCCACCGTCTGCCGGGTCATCCAGCGCCTGGGTCCGCTGCTTGCGCTGGCGCCGGCGCCCAGCCCGGTCCCGGGCGCCGACCGGTTATGGATCGTGGACGGCACCCTGATCCCGGTCCGCGACCGCAAGGTCGCGGCCTCCTCACGCAACTACCGATTCTCGGCGAACGTGCAGGTCATCATCGATGCGGACACCCGCCTGGTGGTGGCATCCGCCCGGCCGGCACCCGGCAACAAGGCAGACGCACACGTCTGGCGCGAGTCGGACCTGCCGACCCTGACCGCCGGTACGACGGTGATCGCGGACGGCGCCTACCTGGGCACCGGCCTGATCGTCCCGCACCGCAGACGAGCCGGACGGCCCCTCCTGCGCGGTCAGGAGGAAGACAACGCCGAACACCGGCGCGTCCGTGCCCGCGTCGAGCACACCTTCGCCCGGATGAAGAACTGGAAGATCCTGCGCGACTGCCGCCAGAGGGGCGACGGCCTCCACCACGCCGTCCAAGCGGTGGCCACCATGCACAACCTCGCCATGGCAAGGTGAAACAGCAGGTCAGCGATCACCCATAGACGCCGCCACCAGGCCTCCTGCAACACCCTTTAATACCGCTTCAGGGCTCGCCGGCCCGTCTCCTCGTCCCGCCAGCGGCATGCAGATCCTCCGTGCGGTGAGGCCTGGCGCCCCTGTGGGTGTGGTGTGCCGCAGCCCTGACTGTGGCCAGGGCCAGACAGAAGAGAAGAGCCAGCGCGAGGCCGGAGCAGAAGATGGCCAGCGTGTTCATAGTGGCGATCTCATGACCCAGCACCGACACGGTGTACTCAGGGCCCCCCGACAGGTTGTCGGCGATCAACAGGCCGGTGAAGGCGGCTGTGGCCGCGAGAAGAAGTAGTCCTAGGAAAAGCATCGATGCCATCTCCCTTGGTGGTCCCGCTGTCCTAGACGGGCTGTGTACCCGCGATCCCTCTAAAAACGCAGCGAACCGGACATGTGGGACGTGAATCGGCGGCCATTTCGCCTCCTACGCCTGCGCCCTCGCAGACGCTAGCGTGCAACGCTTACCCACTGCGACCGGCAGGGAAAGTCGTTTGCAGAAGCGAATACCATGGGACGGCTCAGGCCGAGCAGCGAGGCGAGGTCGACGGTTGCTGCGTGCCTCCTCGTAGGAACGGACGATGCAGGCTGACAGCGATCCTGCACGGCCTATCCCTGACGGGAACAGTGTTCGGCAGTGCAGCGGCAAAGCACTCCGGCGCTTCGGGCATGTCGCCCGGCCACACGCGCACCACCGGGCATCCACTGTGACGTGGACGCTCCCGGACCCCATCCTGAGCGGCTGCATACAGCGCAAACCTGGGCCACCCAGGCGGCTGCCGAGCGGCCCGCCTACCTCGTCGCCTTAACCCGCTCAGTCCAGCACGCATACGGTGATCCGGCCTTTTGCCGCGACGCTGACCGGACTTCCACTTGTCAGGCGTACCCGTATTTTTCGCCACCGGGCACAGTGATTGGCCGCCCGAGGCGAGCTGAGGCCTCCCAGGCGGGCCATCACCCTGCACACGCCCAGAAGCCGCACCGCCAAGATCATTCAGGGAACTGCGGACAGACCGATTTCACAGATCCTCATCAGTGTCCGGGGCGGCGTCATCCGCTCCAGGGGACTCGGGCGAGAACGAGCCCCCGGACGTCGGCGACTCCGGCCGCCCGGAGCCGGAGCGCGACATGCTGGAGCTGCGATCCGCTGGTGAACACGTCATCGACGAGCAGAATGGTGGCCCCCCAGATGTCGCTGATGTCCCCGGTCCAGGTCAGGGCGGCTGCATGCGCGGTCGCGGCCGCACGCTTCTCCTCCAGAGTGCGGTTCGCGGACCGGGCCGTCTCCGTGTGCTTCACCAGCCGATGCGCGCCTGGCGGGCTGAGCGGGAAGGCCCGGGTCACGTCCTCTGTGTAGGCGGCGTCCATGATCGCCTCGATGTGCTGGACGGGCTGGCGGTCGACGTGGGTGGGGTTACCGACGACGTAGTCGACGCCGTTCATCGCTTCGGGGTGGCTTTCCATCCAGCCGACGAGGAGCCGGCCGAAGATCATCGCCCAGCCCGCCCGGCCTTCGTACTTCAGCGTGTGGATCTTGTCGCGTAGGGCTCCGGAGTACATGGCCACCGCGTCGACGCGGGAGAACCCCCGCTCGGCTTCCGGGAGCGCGCATACCCGGTTGCTGCACTGTCTGCCGGGCGCGACGGCCTGGGAGCAGACGGGGCAGTGGGGTTCGGCGACAGGCTGGACGGTGCGGCCGGCGCAGTCGGAGCACAGGCGGGCGGTGCCGGTGATGCGGTACGCGCATACCGGGCAGTTGGGAAAGCCTGCCGCGTTGGGGAGACCTGCCGTCACAGGCCGACCAGGGCGAGCTGCTGGCGCTGCTGGCCAGCGGCCTGGATGTCCGCTGCCTGGCCGAGGCGGTCGGTGATGTCGCTGGAGGCGGTGACCAGGATCGCCCGGCTCTCGTGCAGCATCTTCTTGGCCCAGGGCTGGGTGTCGGCGAGGGAGCGGATCAGGAAGACGAGCTTGCCGTGCTCGGCGGCCAGGCGGGCCTGCATCTTCGCGCCTGACGTGCTTGAGGCCTCGATGACGACGCTGCCCAGCGTGGTGCCGGACGTGACGACGTTGCGGCGAGGGAAGGTGTACTTCGCCGGCGGGCTCGTGGGCCAGAACTGGCTCAGCAGCGCTCCCCCAGCGCTGAGGATCGCCTTCGCGAGCGGACGGTTCTCCGCCGGGTAGATCGGGGCGGCGATGCCGGTGCCCATGACGGCGAAGGTCCGGCCGCCCGCAGTGAGCGTTGCCTGATGGGCAGCTGCGTCGATGCCCTTGGCGAGACCGCTGGCGATCACGACGTCGTGCTCGACGAGCTCGCGGGCCATCCGTGCCGCCCGGCGCAGCCCGTCCTCGGTTGCCTGGCGGGTGCCGACGATGGCGATGGAGCGGGCGTCGCGCTGATCGAGCTCGCCTCGGTAGAAGAGGAACGGCGGCAGGTTACCGATCACGCGCAGGTTCGCCGGGTAGTCCTTGTCCAGGACGGTGACCAGACGCGCGCCGGCCTTGCCGGCGGCGGCGAGCTCGTCGTCGACGCGGGCCCGGGCATCGTCCAGGCCGGCGGACAGGGCCTGCTGCAGCAGGGGGCGGTTCTTGGTCGCGGCGCCCGAGTCCTCGTGCAGCTGTCCGTCCATGAGCGCGGCCAGGCCCTCGGGGCTGTGGGCGCCGCGGGCGAGCAGGTTCCAGTCGAGGGTGGCATCGTCGGTGCGCAGCGCGCACAGGGTCAGCAGATCGTGCTGGTCAGCGGTGATATCGAGGTCCATCAGGGTGTCCTTCTACTCGTGGCCCCGGGATGTTCGAAGGATGAAGCGGCTCTCGGGCCACTTCCATCATGGCGTACGGAGCCGCCGTGCGGACAGGAAGGGGGCCGTCGAGCCGGTTCCTCAGCCCTGCCGCCGCTGTTCCAAACGGACGAGGACTTCGGCGAGCTGGGTGGCGCCGCCGGGCGCCGCGACCGGTTCCCAGATGATCCCTACTGCCAGACAGATGGCGCTGACCAGACGCTCCACTTCGCTTGTGTCGTACCACTGCTCAACCTGCCCTGGCAGGTCGATCCACCACAAAGCGGTGGTCGTCGTCTCCCCAGTCGGCACGAGGTACTCGCCGCGCCATATGAGGGGGTACGCATGCTGCTGGAGGTGGGTGAGCATGTCCGCGAGATGCCGCCGGGCGATCTTGTGAGCGGTCATGGGAGAGCGGGTGCTGGCAGGAACCGGGCGGGGTGCCGGATGAGCCATCCGGGCAGGGGCCGCCTCAGGGGCCTGGGGTTCGACGGCGGCCTCCTCAGCGGCGGCGAAGTGCTCCATAGCCGTCGTCAGGACCGCCGATGGCCCTTCCTCCGCTCCTCCAGGGCCGGCCGTCGTCTGGAAGTGCGCCAGGGAGACGTCGTTGGTGGTGAAGGGGTCGATCGTGACACCCGACCGCAGCCGGTAGACCCGCAGCTTCGACTTCCCCCACGCCGCCCAGGCCGTGCAGATCGTGCGCCGCCGCCGGACGGTCACCACCGGGAAGGTGACCCTGGAACGTGTCTACGCAGTCACCGACCTGACGGCGGAACAGTCCGAGGCTCCCGAGATCGCGCACCGTGTACGCGAACACTGGGGCATCGAGAACAAGATCCACCACGTGCGCGACACCACCTTCGCCGAGGACGCCTCCCGCGTGCGGACCGGGACCGCGCCCGGACCGTGGCGGCACTGCGCAACCTGGCCATCGGCGCCCTCCGCCTGACCGGCTGCGACAACATCGCCGCCGGCCTGCGCAAACACAGCCGGGAAGCCACCCGACCGCTGACCACCCTCGGCATCACGTGCGGCAACTCCGCCGACTACCTCCTGGCCCGCCACCACGTGCCACAACTGCGCGGCCTAGACACACCCGGCGACCACGCCCGACTCGCTGCCGAATTCATGCCTTTCGCGACTACTGACCTTCAATGTGTGGTGTCGGCGGGCTGACGGTTCATGATCCCTGCGGTTTGTCGATGGCATGAGGCATGCGCAAGAGGGCGGACCGACCGACGACGGCAGGCCTTCCGCAGAGAAGTTGAGGATGGATGCAGCCGAGCGGTTCCGGCAGGGCGACGAGAACCGAGTCATCGCTCACGACCTGCGGGTCAGCGTCCGGCCGGTGCAGCGGTGGCACAGGGCCTGGTCACAGAACGGCCCCGGAGTCTGGCGTCCAAGGGCCCGGCATCGCTGCCGCTGCTCGGTGACGAGTGGTTCGCCGTGCTGGAGGGGAAGCTGGCCAAGGGGCCGGTGGCACACGGCTGACCGGGCCAGACCTGGACCCTGTCGCGGATCAAGACACTGATCGGGCGCTGCTTTCACAAGAGCTACACCGTGCAAAGGGGTGGCCGCCCAGCTCAAGAGGCGCGGCTGGAGCTGATAGGTCCCCGCCCGGCGGGCGATCGAGCGGGACGAGACCGCGGTGGCCGGCTGGGTGAAGGAAACCTGGCCGAGCGTGGAAGGACCGTGGCGGCGCTCGACGCCCGGCTCGTCTTCGAGGAGGAGGCCGGATTCTCGATGACGCCGCCGACCACCCGCACCTGGTCCCGCCGTGGCCACACCCCGGTGATCCGCGTGCGGGGCCGCTCCCGTCGCCGCTTATCGGTCGCCGCCCTGGCCTGCTTACCGGGCCGGCGAACCCCTCCCGGCTGATCTACCGGCCCTGTCCCGATGCCCGGCCCGACGGGCGCAAGCCCTTCTCCTGGAAGGACTACCGCGACCTCATCCAGATCGCCCACCAGCAGCTCGGCGGCCCGATCGTGCTGGTTCGGGACAATCTCAACACCCACCTGACGGCCGGAAGGCGCCGCTACATCGCCGACCGCGACTGGCTCACCGTCTTTCAACTGCCGTCCTATTCACCGGACCTCAACCCCGTCGAAGGCATCTGGTCCGTCCTGCGACGCACCACTACAGCCAACCGTGCCTTCGCGAACCCCGACGACGTGATCACCGCCGTCCGGCGCGGCCTCCGCCAGCTTCAGTACCGCCCCGACGTCCTCGACGGCTGCCCCACCGGCACCGGCCTCCAGCGCCAACCAGCATGACGACATCATGCGTTGAAGGTCAGTAACAGGGGCGAGGAAGTAGCCGTTGCCGACGTCCGCCCAGGTGACGTCGCCGATGCTGTCCTGGAAACTGACCAGGTCAGCCGAGATGAGGCCCGCTTGAGGGGCAGGCGCGCGAGCCGCGGTCTGATCGTCGCGGCTGGCTGGCCGGACCTCGTTGGTGCCGGCGGGAAGCCGTGCTGATGCTCGAACTCGTCCGCCATTCATGAGGCCGGATCACAGCAATGCGGAAGGCTCTCGCATCGGTTTTGCCGGGACCGCGGAAGAAGATGAGCCACGGACCGCCCAGGTGCTGGGCCTCTCACGCCGCTGGATCGAAGCCGAACGCTGTACCGCCTTCCGTTCCCGCTACGGCATCGAGGCCTCTACTGCGAGCCCGTGCCCGGCATCCGCGGCGCCCACGAAAAGGGCGGCGTCGAGGGCTGGCATCCGCCGTCTGCTGCTACAAGCGGCTCCTCGAACTAACCATTTAGGGTCCGTCCTGGATGCTGGCGAGTCTCCAGCGCTGCCGTCACAGACGAACCCTCGAGACCCTCGTACGCACCCGAAGACTGCGAGCTCTCCCATCCAGAGGCGGCGCTCGAACAGCCTCAACGGCCCCCGTCCGGGCTGTTTGCGGTTCGGTGTCGGTGCGGGCGTGGCGGACGACGCTCGGAAGCGGACGAACGCCCCGTCGCCGATAGCCGATCGGGGATTCACCGCTGACAGCGTCCGAACGTCACGACGTAGGTGCCGGCGCTGGACGACGAGGCCCCGGCCCGGTCCGCCGAGCCGGGCTGCGCCCACGGGCCCATCTCGCTCAGCGACGGTTTGAGGATGACAGCGCGGTGACCGGGGCTGTTCATCCACCAGTTGACGGCGGCCTGCGGAGTTCCCGATCCACCCCACCCGGTGTAGGTGATCTCGCTGAACTCCCACGAGCGTGGGTTGGGACAGTATCCGGCCGCCTGGATGCGGCTCTGCGCTGTCGAGCCTGTTTGGGGGTTGCGGTGCGGGTCCCGGCCCATTCCCCACCACTTCAGTTGGACGGACGCGACGGCATGCTGCTGGGCCGCGTTCGTCAGGGCCTGGTTGATGGTGAGGGGACGCAGTCCGCGCTGTGTGCGCTGCGCGTTGATCAGGCACATCACGACATTCCTGGCCTCGGTGACCGTCCCGGCCGTCGGGGCCCGGTTGGCGACGGCCTGGTCGCAGGTGACGGCCGCCGCGGGCGAGGCCGTGACGGCGGGGAGGAGCGTGGCCGACAGGGCGGCGACCGCGGCGGTGCTCAGCAGTCTTCCGGTGCGCGATATGTGGCTTCGCACGGGCACTCCACCTCCTGTGAAAACGAAAGGTGTTGTAATCCAGGCTGCCACCGGCCCTGGCCCGTCGCCATCCGACGCTGCGGGTCGGGCGTGCCGCTCCCGGATGCGCCTGTCCTGCTCCCTGGCTTCGGCCCGCAGCCGCTCTCCTCCGCCTGGTACCGCAGACGGCACCGGACCCCGCCGGCCCTGACCGTTCTGCGCGAGACGGCATCGAGTTCGCCCGCATGCGCATGAACCCCTCCGGTGCCCGCACCATCGCGAAGCGCTTTCTGGCCAAGCAGCGGTAGGTGCGCGAATGCCTGCACCACCTCCGCAGCGGGTGGTCTGCTGAGGCGGGACACGCTGCTGCCGTATCTAAGCTTGATAGACACGGACTACGCCGTCGTGGCCCCGAGGGCAGCAGTTGGGGCTGTCAGGCGCGAGGGCGATGGACGCCAGCGACCACAGGGGTGGCAGACATGTCGTCCCGATCTGCGCAGTTGCTTGCCTGCCTCATCGGCGGACCGCAGTGGGACACGCAGGAACCTGATTGGGCTTGCCCGGGCGCCTACCACAAGCAGGCATTCACCATGGTGCCTACCGGGAGACGGGACAGGTTATCGGTGGGGATGCACCGGGGACGTGGGGTGCTGGCCGAGGCGGAAGGGCGTCACCGGTTGAGATCGAGTACACGAACGCCGTGCCCGGCATAGACCTTCGGCTCCACCCTTGCGATCAGCGCGCCCGTTCCCCACTCGGGCAGGTGTCGCGCTGCGCGGATCGCCGCGCCGATGCCAACCAGGACGCCATCGTGGAACAGGTCTGCCGTCGCGAGTGCCGCAGGATAGTCGAGATCGACAGTGTGCAGGACCTCCAGCATCAGCTCCCGCAGATAGCAGTCGCCCTGGCCCGCTGGTCCCTGCGCGGCACCGACGCGAACACATCAGCGACGAATAACGCCAACGTCGTCCGAGTACGGTTCACTTCATGTGCATCCACACACCCAACATGCCCCCAAACAGGACCTCGGGACAGACCTAACGGAGTCCTACTAATGGCCTGCGCCGTAGTGCATCGCCATATCGTGCATGAGTACGACGGCAGCCTCGGGAGCCCCGTTCCGCAGCACCCATTGCCCACGCCGACTCCCTCACGCACCGCACCTCACAGGTCGCGGTGAGTGAGGAAGGGCTGCCGATGGCAGGGGGCGGCATCCTGGAGGAATAGGTGTGACGGTCGGAGAGGAGGCGTGATGCGAACCAGCGACGAGATCTACCACCGCATCCGCTGGGACCCACGGTTCGACCCGGCCCGGTTCGTGCTGGGGATCAGCCAGCGCGGGGGTGCCGTCCAACGCATCCCCCTGACGTCCTTCGTGCCCGGCGGCGACATCCCTTGGCACCGGGTGGTGTCATCGAGGCGGACGGCTGGGTGGTCTGGGACCGGACCACGGGCGTGGACCGCATCGACGCCTCGGGCGCCGGCCGAGTGCGGGACCACAACGGCTGACCCCGCTCGGCTCGCTGCCCGACGGAATCCGCCATGGAGGCGCGGTGATCGCGCACCAGCCCGCAGGTGACGGCCGCGGCCACGATGCTGTCCCCCGCGCCGGTGGCCCTACCCCGCTCGCAGGTCCGGGACCGACGCTTGGGGAAAGCGTTCAAAGTACAACGGTTCTATTTCCGTACGCACCAGGGGCTGACACCAGGGTCCCGGTCCGCGATAACGTGCGCGCTCGGCCTGATCATCGTACTGCCCAGGGACTGTTATGCCTGATCCCTCCATGCCACCCGACGACCGGACGGCGTCGCCCGTGACACCCCGTGTTGCGGCCGAGACGCCGGCCGGGTCCCTGAGACGGCGTCTGGTGCTGTCGTCCGTGCTGCCGCCGGGCGTGGTCGCCGTGACCGGTGCGGTGGCCACCGCGCTGGCCTGCGATGGCCACCTGGACCGGGCGTACCAGGGCGCGGCGTTCGGCGGCGCGGTACTCATCGGCACCATGGCGACCGCGATCGCGGGCATGCGGGCTTCGGCGCAGGCACGAGCAGTCACCGAGCACTGGGCGGAGCTGTCCCGCGCAGCCGACCGAAACCGTGCCGAGCTTGCCGAGTTGACCCGTGCCACAGCCGAGGGCAGGGCCGAACTGGAGTCACTGTGCCGTCGGTTGCGGGCGGGAGAGCGGCCTGTGCGGCGCCGGCCGGAACTCCCCCCGCAGACCGGCCCGGACGAACTCTCCCGCCTTGGATTCGAGATCGCTGTGGCCCGGCACGACGCGGAGGCAGCCCTGCTGGAGACCGCCGCCTCCGCGATCGGTGCGGAACACCACTCCCGGCTGGAGCAGTTCGAGGTGTTCGCCAACCTGGCGCGCCGTCTGGAGTCCCTGGTGCACCGCGAGATCGGCCTGCTGGACACCCTGGAGAACGAGGTCGAGGACCCCGACCTGCTCAAGGGACTGTTCCGGGTGGACCACCTGTCCACCCGGATCCGCCGCTACGCCGAGAACCTGGCCGTGCTCGGCGGCGCGAACACCCACCGCCAGTGGACCCGCCCCGTCGGCCTGACCGACGTGCTGCGCTCCGCCGTCGCCGAGATCGACCAGTACGCCCGGGTCAAACTGGTCCCGCCCGTCGAAGGATCGGTCAGCGGCCACGCCGTGGTCGACGTCGTCCATCTGCTGGCCGAGCTGCTGGAGAACGCGACGGTCTTCTCCCCGCCCCACACCACCGTGCACGTGCGGGTGGAGCCCGTCGCCGCGGGGGTGGCGATCGAGGTCGAGGACCGGGGCCTGGGCATGTCCCCGGCCGAGCGCGGACAGATGAACACCGTTTTGAATGCACCCGACAAGGTCGCGCTCGGCGAACTGCTGCAAGACGGCCGCATCGGCCTGTACGTGGTCTCCGTCCTGGCTCAGCGGCACGACATCGCCGTGCAGTTGCAGAGCAACGTCTACGGCGGCACCCAGGCCGTCATGGTGCTGCCCCAGGCACTGCTCGGTCCGCAGCCGGCAGCTCCCGCTCCGGCGCACCACACCGCCCCTGCCCCCGACGCGGAGCCGCACGACCTGGGGGAGGCCGAGGCGGTGGACCCCCGGGCGGCAGAGGCGAGCGTCGGTGCGCAGCCGAGCAGGTCCGATACCGGACCCGAGCCCGCCCCGGCCTGCTCCGACGGCGAGGACGACCGCCCGGAGCTGCCTCAGCGCCGCCGTCAGGACCATGCCGGCGAAGCGCCGCAGCCGGTCCGCAGCGCCGCTGCTGCCGAGGACATCGCGCACGACCCCGGCCTGATGGCCGCATTCCAGACTGGACTACGCAGGGCCGAGGAAGCGCAGACGCCCTGATGACCGAGGCCGCCCCGAAGCCCTCGAGGTCCGTGCAGCACAACTTTCCTTCTGCCGAACAGGAGTACACAGATCGTGGCGAGCGAAGACCTTTCCTGGCTGTTGACGGGGCTGGTGAACCGGGTGCCGCACACCCGAAGTGCGTTGTTGCTGTCCTCGGATGGGCTCGTGAAGGCAGCGGAGGGGCTCGACCAGGACGCCGCGGACCAGTTGGCCGCGCTCGCCAGTGGACTGTACTCGCTGGCGCGCAGCGCGGGCCGGCACTTCGACGACGGCGGTGACGTGCGACAGGTCGTGACGGAGCTCAGCTCCTCGCTGCTGTTCGTCTCGTCCGCCGGGCACGGCGCGGTGCTGGCGGTGCTGGCCGGACGCGATGCGGACGCGGCCGTACTGGGCTACGAGATGGGGATGATGGTGAAGAGCGTGCGTCCGCACCTGGCCACACCGCCCCGGCACCCGGTGGGGTGACCGATGACGCCGGTCCTCCCAGACGGACCGCAGCTCGACGAAGCGGCCGGACGGCTCGTCCGTCCCTACACCTTGAGCGACGGCCGGACCAGGGCCACGTCCCACTTCACACTGGTGACCACGGTGCGGGCCACCGGCGCCCAGACACAGGGCGCCTACGGCCTGGAGCATGCGCAGGTCCTGGCGCTGTGCGAACAGCCGGTGAGCGTCGCCGAGGTCGCGGCCCGGATGCAGGTGCCCGCCGCCGTGGTCAAGGTACTGCTGTCCGATCTGGCCGAGGGAGGCGCGGTGGTCGCAGGTGACACGCGCCCGGCGCCCACGAGCCCCTGCGCACCACCTGATCCAGACCTCCTGGAAGCGATACGCGATGGCCTCCTCAAACGACTGTGACCCGCTGCCCGCCGACATCCTGCCGGTGGGTGTCAAGGTGCTGATCGCCGGCGGCTTCGGCGTGGGAAAAACCACCTTCGTCAACGCGCTCAGCGAGATCGAGCCGCTGAGCACCGAGGAGATGCTGACCGCCGTCAGCGCGGCCACGGACCGGCTGGACGGAGTGGAGAACAAGGCCACCACCACGGTGGCCTTGGACTTCGGCCGGATCACGCTCAGTCCGTCCCACGTCCTGTACCTGTTCGGCACGCCCGGGCAGGAGCGCTTTTGGTTCATGTGGGACGAACTCTCCGAGGGAGCGCTCGGAGCGGTGGTCCTCGCCGACACCCGCAGGCTGGAGCACTCCTTCGCGGCGGTGGACTTCTTCGAGCGGCGTGGCATCCCCTTCGTCGTCGCCGTCAACGAGTTCGACGGAGCTCACCGCTACCGCGCGCAGGAGGTGCGCACCGCGCTCGACCTCAGGCCGGAGGTGCCGGTGGTGCTGTGCGACGCCCGCGTCCAGAACTCGGGCATACGCGTGCTGCTCGATCTGGTTCAGCATCTGATGACGACAAGGAGTTCCCATGGCAGCGACACCGACCAACTCACCGTCCGGGCCTGAGGCCGGGATCGCCCTGCGCCATCTGCTCCTCCCCCCGGAGGATCCGCAGGTGCGTGCCCGATCCGAGCGGCTGCGCGAGCTGGGCATCGATGCTCGTCCGGATGCCGAACTCGACGCCTTCGCCCGGGAGCTGGCACACCGTACCGGCGGCTGCTACGCCGGGGTCAACTTCTTCCTCGACGCGGACCGCCAGTACTTCGCGGGGCTGTACAGCGCCGCGCAGGACACCACGGCTCACGTGGGGCCGCCGTTGCTGGAGGAACCCGTGCCCGGCCGCGTCATGCCCCGCGACATCGACATGGGCATCTGCCCCCACGTGGTCAAGCGCCGCCGGGCACTGGTACTGGAGGACATCCGCGACTTCCCGCGGTTCGCCGGTAACCCGGTGGTCGACGCGATCGGCGTCCACTCCTACCTGGGCGCACCGCTGATAGACAGCACCGGCGTGGTGCTGGGCACGATCTGCGTGGTCGACCAGGACCCGCAGCCGTGGGGGCGCCAGGGGCTGGAAACCATCAAGGCCATGGCTGCCGAGCTGGTCGAGCGGCTGGAGCAGTCGGCGAGCCGCCGCAGCTGAGGCACTGTCGGACACGCGGCCGCCCCAAATCGGCACCTACGGTGTTGTTCCCCACCCTGGCTCGGGCGGCCGCGCTGAGCCGCGACTTCGACGGGATCATCGCCGCGAACGCCCTGGTCGCGGTGGACGACGGCAAGAGCCCGAAGGGGGCACCATCGCTTTCGAGCGGGCCCACGTCGCCGCCCTGATGGCGCAGATGCGTGAGCACCTGGAAGAACTGGACCGGGCATCACCCTCACGCTCAGTACCCCTCCATGGGAGCCGTTGGCGGCGACCAACACGGGCATGCCGTGCAGCAACCGGCCGCAAGGGGCACACCTGGCGCTTCCTCGCAGACCAAGAGGGCGCCAACCGTCCTCGTACTTCAGCAGATTCTTGTCCTGGAAGACCTCAGCGACCGGCGCGTGCAGGCCCGGTTCGACGGCGACCTGGTCGTAGCCGATGATGACAGGCGTCCCGGGTACCGCGAGAAACCGGCGGTCGGTTGGTGGACGGCTGGCTTGTCAGCAGCGGATCCGGGCAGCAGAGCTGCATGAAGCCCCGACCGCGTTTCATGTTGGCCTCGACCACTCTTGATGCACCGAACCCCCATGAGCTGGCGCAGTTCTATCAGGGCCTGCTCGGGTGGCCGGTGCGGAAGGAAGAACCGGGTTGGGTCGAGATCGCAGCGCCCGACGGCAGTGCCGGACTGTCGTTCCAGGCGGAGCCGCTCTTCACGCCTCCGCGGTGGCCCTCCACACGGTCAGAGCAGCAGATGATGATGCACCTGGACATCGAGGTGAACGATCTGTCATCAGCCGTCGAGCATGCTTGTGCTCTGGGGGCGACCGTGGCGGACCTCCAGCCCCAGGCTGACGTACGCGTCCTGTACGACCCAGTGGGCCACCCGTTCTGCCTCTTCGAACGCACCGGCCCGAGCGCCTGACAGAGTGGTCCAGGCAGTGAGTCTCCGGTAGCTGATCAGGGCTGCGGCAAGGGCGACGAAGGCCAGGAAATGCTCGGCCTTGCGCTCGTAGCGGCCGTGCAGGTGACGGCATCCGCCGGCCAGGACATGCCGGTGCCGGCCTAGTGTCCTGCGCCGGAGATCCGTCGGCAGAATCTTGCGAGGGATTCGAGGATCTCCTCGGCGGTCTTGGTCCAGATGAACGGCTTGGGGTCTGCATTCCAGTTCTTGACCCAGGCGCGGATGTCGGCTT
>NZ_JBEYXR010000040.1:0-49724 GCF_040645135.1 Streptomyces sp. NPDC046859 | reverse complement strand
GCGCGAAGAAACAGGAAGCCACGGAATCCCCACCGGAAACCGTGCCGCATAGCGGCACAGCAACCGGTCAGGAAGGCCAGAATCCCCGGGCTTCAGCCCGAGGTGCAAGTCAAAACCAGGGACTGGCCAGCGGCGGCGGCCGATCGGCGCCTTCACTCAGCTGTGGCGCACCACCGGTGAGAGCCGGTACCTCGACACCGCCCGGCGCCTCGCCGACGCGGCCGTCTCCTCCCCGCCACTGACCCGCGACGGCGTCCTGACCGAGTCCTGCGACGTCGGCACCGCGTCCTGCGACGACAACCAGAAGCAGTTCAAGGGGATCTTCGTCCGCCACCTGGCCGACCTCGCCGACGCCACCGGTTCGGCCGCCTACCGCGCCTACCTCGCCCGCCAGGCCGACTCCGTCTGGGACCGGGACCGGGACTCCCTCAACCGGCTGGGCCAGCGCTGGGCCGGCACCGCCCCCGACCCGGCGGACTGGCGGACCCAGGCCAGCGCCCTGGAAGCCCTCACCGCGGTGGAGCCCCCACGGTGAGACGGTCGTGGAGGGGCCGGATCGCCGAAGAACACGCGGCCGAGGAGACACCGGCCGCCGCCCTCGACCGGGAGGGGAGCCCGGGCCGGCGAACACGGCGCCCGGTGGCCGCGCTCGTGGACCGCACCCGGGAAGCACGGTCCCGCAAGGGGACGGGAGAGGGCGGCTGACGCCCCCTAGCGACGCGCGGTGTGGGTCATCCGCTTGCGGGCGGGACGCCCGCCGTCCTGGTGGCGCAGCCGCACCTCGACGTACCCGTCGACGATCCGGATCTCGAAGGAGGGCTGCGGGGCGGTGGCGGGGCCGCTCACGTTCCAGCCGTCCGAGAGCCGGAACGCACTGCCGTGCCAGGGGCACCGCACACAGCCGTCGGCGACCGTGCCCTCGGCGAGCGGCCCGGCGAGATGACTGCACCGCTCGGCCAGCGCGTGGACCTGCCCGCCGGGCTCCCGCACGACGAGCACCGGTACGTCGTCGACGCTGCGCCGGACCGGCTCCCCGGCCGGGAAGTCGGCGACGGCCCCCACCCGGTGCCAGCCCTCGCTGACGACGTGCGGCACCTCCTCCGCGTGGTTGGCGCCGGACGCCTGCCGGTAGGCCAGATGGCCGCCCAGCATGCCCCCGACCCCGACCGCCGTCAGACCGAGGAAGCCGTAGGCCCGGCCCGCCGCCTCGCGGCCCCGGACACGGCGGCTCAACGAGGTGGCGTACAGGCCGACGGCGGCGATGTTGGAGAGGGCGTGGACCAGACCGACGCGCTGCTGCTGCCGGTGCAGCTCGGCCCAGTCGACCCAGCCGGCGAGCGCGGCGGGCGCCGCGGCCACCAGCCCGAGCCCGACCAGCACCCGGGACTCACGCGAGCGGCCGGGGCGCAGGTCCAGGACCGCCGCCGACATCCAGCTGCCGATGGGCACCTGCACCATCAGCGGATGCAGCGGATGCCCCAGCCACCGGCCGTGCAGCACATCCCGGCCCCGCCCCAGGGGCAGGGCCCGCACCCCCGAGCGCAGCACCTCGATGACTTTGTCGGCCGCGGGCTCGCGCTCCAGACGATCCAGCAACGACAGGACGCGGTTCCGTCCCGGTGGACGGCGTGGCGATTCGCTCATGCCGGCCCGGGTCCCCACCCGCGCGACGAGGCAAACGGGCGGTCGACCGCCCCCGGCGCGGCCGTCGGGCGGACCATGGAGAGCAGGAGTGACGTGCTGACCGGGACGAGGGGTGATCATGATGTGGGTCCTGTACCGCGTGCCGGACCGCCGGGAGGACGGACGGCGCGCGGCGGCCCCGGCGCGTCCCCTGGCCGTCGTACGTCCCTTGCCGCATCGTGAACGGGTCGCCGACCTGTGGGAACGCCGTCATCGGCGGGGTGCGGACAGCGGTACGCCGGTGGGACGGGAAGAGGGGCAAGTGTGATGGGCCGAGCGAATCAGCGTCCGGCGCAGCCGGGTTTTCCGCAGGAGGCCACCTCCGGCGCCAGCGGGCTCATGGACCTGCTCGGCGTCGCCGCGGTGCTGCTCGAGGCCGACGGCCGGATCGACATGTGGAGCCCCCAGGCCGAGGCGCTGTTCGGATACAGCAGGGCGGAGGCCGCCGGACAGTTCGCGGCCCCCCTGCTCATCGACCCGGAGCACCGCGCCGAGGCCCTCAGGCTGTTCGCCACGGTCATGGAGAGCGGTGAGGACTGGGCGGGCGTCTTCCCCGTCCGGCACAAGGACGGCGGCGTCCGCCTGGTGGAGTTCCGCAACATGCGGCTGACGGACAACCTCGGCGACCACTACGCGCTGGGACTCGCCACGGACCGGGCGACGCTCCGCCAGGTGGAGCGCAAGGTCGCCCTGTCCAGCCAGCTCGTCACCCAGGCGCCCATCGGGCTCGCGGTCCTCGACACCGAACTGCGCTACGTGGCCGTCAACCCCGCCCTGGCGGCGATGCACGGCGTCCCCGAGGCCGACCACATGGGCCGCGCCTACCGCGAGATCCTGCCCGGCGAGCCGTTCGCGGCCACCGAGGCCCAGATGCGCGAGGTCCTGGAGACCGGCCGGCCCGTGGTCGACCGCCAGGTGGTCGGACGCACCCGGGCCCACCCGGACAGCGACCACGCCTGGGCCGTCTCCCTGTACCGCCTGGAGGACCACGCCGGGCAGGTCCTGGGCATCGCCAACGTCATCGTCGACGTCACCGACCGCTACGAGTCGGCGCGGGCGGCCGAGCGGGCGCAGCAGCGCCTGCGCATGATGGCCGAGGGCACGGCCCGTATCGGCACCACCCTGGAGGTCGAGCGGACCGCGCAGGAACTCGCCGACGTCCTCGTCCCCGACCTCGCCGACATGATCGCCATCGACATCGTCGACTCCCTGCTCCAGTCGGGACGCCCCGACACCGGCGACGGACTGCCGCTGTTCCGCGCCCTGGCGGTCAAGACCGCCTATCCGACCGACGCCTCCGAGGCGATCATCCAGCCCGGCCACCTCACGACCTACCACGCAGACCACCCGGCCGCGCACTGCTTCCGTACCCGGGAAGCCCAGCTGATCGCCCACCTGGACGGAGCCGACCTCATCCGGGTCGCGGCCGACGACGCGGCCGCGCGGGTGTTCGCCCAGGCCGGTGTGCACACCGACATCGCGGTTCCGCTGATCGCCCGCGACGAGGTCATCGGCGTCATGGGCCTGACCCGGGCCCGCAACCCCCGGCCCTTCGACGAGGACGACCTCACCCTCGCCTGCGAGCTGGCCTCGGCCGCCGCGCTCAGCATCGACAACGCGATCCTGCACCAGCACATCCGCAGCGCCGCCGAGACCCTCCAGCGCAGCCTGCTGCCGCAGCTCTCACCGCGCCACCCCGGCCTGGAGATCGCCGCCCGCTACCGGCCCGCGCAGGCGTTCAGCGAGGTCGGCGGCGACTGGTACGACATCATCCCCCTCGACGGCGACCGTACGGCCCTCGCCGTCGGCGACGTGATGGGCAGCGGCATCCCGGCCGCCACCGCCATGGGCCGGCTGCGCACCGCGACGTCCACGCTGGCCGACCTCGACCTCGACCCGGCCCGCATCCTCACCCACCTCGACAGGATCACCCAGGACCTGGACCCCTTCTTCGCCACCTGCGTGTACGCCGTGTACGACCCGTATCTGCATCTCCTGCACATCGCGTCCGCCGGGCACCTGCCGCCCGTGCTGGTGCCGGACGGGGGCCCGCCGAGATTTCTCGACCTGCCCTCGGGCACCCCGCTCGGGGTGGGCGGGGGTTCCTTCGAGACCACCACCGTCGCCCTCGAGCCCGGCGACCAGCTCGTGCTCTACACCGACGGGCTGGTCGAGACCCGCGACCATCCCATCGACGAGCGGCTGGCCCATCTGCAGCGCCTGCTGGTGGGCCCGCCCCGCAACCCGGAGGACCGGTGCGACCGGCTCCTGCGCTCGCTCCGCAAGCCCTCCGACCACGACGACGTGGCCCTCCTCATCGCCCAGGCCACCCGGTGAGGGCGGCGTGACGGGCCCAGCGCTCACTCGTCGACGGCGGTCCCGAACCGCGCGTCGGCCGGCGGCGCCGCCAGGGAACGCGGACCGTACGACCACGACCCCCGCGTCCCCGGGCCGGCGGCCGACCCGGGGACGTGCCAGGCCGCCCCGTCGGCGCTGTTCTCGCCGGGCGCCGTGGCCAGCAGTCCGGCGCGGCCGTCGCGGTCGGTGTCGGCGAACCGGACCTGCGCGCCGAAGCGGTCGTCCTTCTCCACCGTGCCCGGAACGTGCGCGGTGTTCTGGGTGAAGGAGACCGCACCGGTCGCGGTCAGCCCCCGGGCCGAGCCGCGCAGGACCACGACCGTGCCCGCGTCCCGTACGGTGCCGACGTCCTCCCCGGGCACCCCGACGGCGAGGTCCGCGAAGCCGTCCCCGTCGGCGTCGCCCAGCGACACGTCGTGGCCGAAGGCGTCGCCGAGTTCGGCGGTGCCCGGCACCCCGGGCGTGTACTGGGCCCACACCTGGTCGGGCGTGCCGTACGGATCGGCGTCGGCGAAGCCCTGCGGACCGCCCAGGTACACGAGGACGGTGCCGCCGGTGAGCGGCTCGTACTCGTCCTCCAGCCGGTCCGGCCGCCCCACGACCAGGTCGTCGTACCCGTCGTGGTCGATGTCCCCGGAGGCCGTCGCCGGGCCGCCGGGCAGGTCGCGGACGTAGATGGGGCCGCCGGCCCCGCCGCGGTAGACGGCCGAGCGTCCCGTGCCGTCCTCCTCCAGGCTGCGGCCGGCGACGATCAGGTCGGCGTAGCCGTCGTCGTCGTAGTCGCCGGTGGTCAGCGACGCCGGCTGGATCTTCTCGTCGCCCGGCGCGCCCACCGTGTCGAGGCGGCCCGCCGGCCGCAGCGCGCCGGCGGCGTGGGTGAACAGGTGCGCGCCCTGCCGGTCGGCGACGGCGAGCATGTCGCCGGGTGTGGCGCCGCTCAGCCGCGCGGCGGCCACCGCGAGCCCGAACCCGGCGTCCGCACGGGGCGTGGCCGCCCCCACGGTGACGCTGCCCGCCGCCCTGAGCCCGGTGCGCGAGCCGAACAGGACGGTCACCCGGCCCGCGTCCTTCGCACCGCCGACGTCCTCGCCTGGTACGGCCACGATCGCGTCGTCGTAGCCGTCGGCGTCCAGGTCCCCGCCGGCCACGGCCGCGCCGAACCCGTCACCGGACTCGGCGCCGCCGGGCACACCCGGGGTGTTCTGCCCGAAGACCGCGGTGCGTGCCTCGCGTGCCCCGCCGGCCGTGCCGATGCCGCGCGGCCCGCCGTACTGGACGGTGACGTAGCCGGCGTTCCCGCGGCTGCCGTCGGTCCCGGTCGGCGCCCCGATGAGGATGTCGGCGTACCCGTCGCCGTCGAAGTCGCTGCCGCGGTCGACGGCGTGCGCCCCGCCGGGTGTGCCCGCGTGGGCGCCCGGGGCCGCGGTGATCACCGCGCCCGTCAGGAGCAGGAAGGAGGCGGCGGCGACGGCCGCCGGGTTCCTGTGCGTCATGGTGTCTTCCCCTGGACTCGCACCTGTGTGGCCTGTGCGGGGGTTGGACCCGCGAGAGGCCGTGAGAGTTGTAGCCGAAGGGGACGGGGTTCAGCCCCGCGGTTCGCGGCCCGCGGTCTGCGCGGCCAGGGTGCGCTGCCGCGCCTGTTCGACCGCCCGGGTCAGCGCCTCGATGTCGTAGGCACCCTGGTGGCGCAGGCCGTTGATGAAGAAGGTCGGGGTGCCCGACACTCCGCTCAGGTCCGCCGAGTCCACGTCCTCCGCGATCCGCCGCGCCCCCCGCTCCCGTTCGATGTCGTCGCGGAACCGCGCCACGTCCAATCCCAGCGCTCGCGCGTGGTCCAGCAGGTCCCGTCCGGTGAGCGCGTCCTGACGCGTCAGCAGCAGATCGTGCATCTCCCAGAACGCGCCCTGCCGTGCGGCGGCCTCCGCGGCCTCCGCCGCCAGCTCGGCGTTGGGGTGCACGTCCGGCAGCGGCAGATGCCGCCACACGTAGCGGACGTCGGAGTCGGCGCCCAGCAGCTCGCGCACCACCTGCTCGGCCTGACCGCAGTAGGGGCACTCGTAGTCGCCGTACTCCACCACGGTCACGGCCGCGTCCTCGGGCCCGCGCACCCGGTCGTGATGGGGGTCGACGGGCACCGCCAGATCCACCTGCGTCTCGGACGTGCCCAGCAGCGCACGCGCCCGGAGGTCCTCCGGCAGCAGTGCGATCGCTCCGGAGACCAGCCAGGTCAGCGCGAAAGCCACCAGCAGGGAGGCGAGGATGCCGATCCGGGCCTGCTCCAGCTCCTCGCCCTCGAACGCGATGGCCGCGATCAGCAGGGAGACGGTGAAGGCGGCCCCGGCGACGGCCCCGCCCACGGTGACCGAACCCCAGCCCACGTTGGGGCGCAGACGTCCGGCCGTCAGCAGCCGCGCGCCCGCCATGGAGCCGACGATCCCGATCAGCTTGCCCACCGCGGAGCCCACCACGATGCCCAGGGTGACCGGCGAGGTGAACGCGTCCGCGAGCTTGGCGCCGCTGAGTTCGATGCCCGCGTTGGCCAGGGCGAACAGCGGCACGATGCCGTAGCTCACCCAGGGCAGGAACTTCTGTTCCAGCCGCTCGTTGGGGGAGATCGCGGCGGCGAGCCCCTTCACCGCGTCGCGCTGCAGCTCCGGCGTGGGCTGCTCGCGGAAGGAACGGAACAGCCGGCTCGCCCGTTCCAGGTCGCTGCGCGGCGCCGGGTAGGCGACCACCAGGGCTCCCACGGCGAGTCCGGTGACCACGGGATCGACGCCCGCCTCGTACAGGGCGATCCAGACGAGCAGTGACAGCAGGGCGCAGTAGATGCCCTTGCGGATGCCCGCCAGGCGCAGCACCTCGATGGCCAGCAGACCGCCGAGCGCCACCAGCAGCGCGGGCACGTGGATGCCGTCGCTGTAGAAGACGGCGATCACCACCAGGGCGACCAGATCGTCCACCACGGAGATCGACAGCATGAAGGCGCGCAGTGCGGCCGGCAGCCGGCGGCCGAACACCGCGAGGATGCCCAGGGCGAAGGCCGTGTCCGTCGACATCGCCGTGCCCCAGCCGTGCACCGTGTCATGGCCGGCGTTGATCGCGACGTAGATCGCCGCGGGCACGACCATGCTGCCGAGCCCGGCCACCACGCAGAGCAGCACCCAGCGCCGGTCCCGCAGCTCGCCCATGTCGAACTCGCGGCGCGCCTCCAGGCCGACGACGAAGAAGAACAGGCTCATCAATCCGGCGTTGATCCACTCGTGCAGGTCGAGCGCGAGGTGGTAGGTGTCGAATCCGATGGTGAAGGTCGCCCCCCACACCGCCTCGTAGGAGTGCGCGTCCACGTTGGCCCACAGCAGGGCCACCGCGACGGCCGCGAGCAGCAGGGCGGCGCTGCCCGTCTCGGTCTGCACGAACGTCCGCCAGCGCGCCGGGGTCTGGCTGGACATCGTCTCGCTGGCATCACTGGACTCGTAGCCGCTCACCGGCCGATTATCGCCGCCGGACCGCCCGGGTACGGGGACGGCTTGCCCCGGTCCCGTACGGCCCGGCGACGCTCACCCGGACGGCCGTCGCGGCCGGCGGTCAGGGCTGGGCGGTGAGCCGGAAGCTCTGGGCGGCCGAGCCGTCGCACGGCCGCTGCACCAGCCGCACACCGTTCGCCGCTCCGCCGGACGTGCTCAGGCACTTGCCGCTGTGCCGGGCGGTGAAGCGGTAGGCGCCGTCCCCTTCGCGTACCGGCAGCCACTGCTGGTTGCCGCCTCCGCCGTACGCCCAGAGCTGGACAGGCGCGTTGTCGGCGGTGGAGACGCCGGTGACGTCGACGACCTGGTTCGGGTTGCCGCGGATCGCGATGCGCGCGTGTCCGCCGTCGGTGGGCCGGAACTGGAATTGCTGGGCGAGGGTCCCGTTGCAGGTGTACTGCTGGACGGGCGTGCCGTTGGCCGTGGCGGCCGCCCGGGCGTCGACGCACGTCCCGGAGGCCTTGTCGGTCAGGGTGTACCACGCCGTCGGGTCGATGGGATCGGTGGGCGCCGGGCCGTCGGCCGCCCGGGCGAGCCACTTCAGGCCGTCGAGGAGGAAACGGTTCTGGGTGGCGCTGGCGAACGTCGACGACAGGCGGGTGCCGGTGTCGTAGTTCATCGCGTTGTGCCCGAAGTTCGCGTACAGCATCCGGTACTGGGTGTTGGTCCACAGGATCGGGTAATAGCCGCTGTACCAGGACTGGTTCGGGTCGGTGCCCAGCGGGAAGCTGCTGGGGTCGACGGAGGCCAGGATCTTGATGTCCGGGTTGGCGCGCAGATCGTTGGACCAGCTGTACCACTCACTGACGGCCGAGGTGAAGGTGGCGGGCAGACCGGTGGTCGCGGGGTGCGTGCGGTCCTCGGTGCGCAGCACCGCCGTGGTGGGTCCCCAGGTGTTCGACCTGAAGTTCCCGCTGCCGAGGAAGGAGTTGTAGTACCACGGCCAGGAGCCCGCGTCCGTGGTGAACGCCGAGACGTGGAAGCCCATCCAGCCCCCGCCGCCGCGCACGTACCGCTCGAACCCGGAGCGCTGGGCCGCCGTCCGCGGCGCGTCGTCGAGGAACAGGACGACCTGGTACTCGTTCACCCCGCCGTTCGCGAGCAGGTTCCAGTCGGTGGTCGCCCGGTAGGTGAAGCCGTTCTCGGCCCCCGCCTGCGGGAACCACTGGTTGGCCTCCTTGACGAAGTCGATGTGCGCGGCGTCCCAGGTGCCGTTGTAGAAGGCGATGACCTTGAAAGGGGCCGCCTGCGGGGCGGCTGACGCGGCGCCCGCCGGGGCGGTGAGCCCCCAGACGAGGGCCGACACGGCCAGCAGGCGGGCGGCGAGGTGCCGCCAGGGCACGGTACGGCGACGTCCGGGCCGGGTCGGCCGGGTGGGTCGGGGCATGTCTGCTCCTCCTGCCGCCGGGGCGGCGCGGGTCGGGGAGTGGGGGAGAGGAGGGGTGGGCCGCACGGTCAGCCGGTGTACTGGGCGAGGACGCGGGTGAACTCCCAGGGCTGCTGGGCCACCCCGGAGCAGCTGTCCGCGCCGCCGCCGGTGCACGGCCGGTCCCGGTTGACGGACCAGAACGTCAGCCGCGCCAGGTGCCGTTGCTGCGCGTAGGCGAGGATCGTCCGGAAGTCGGCGACGGTCACCGTCTCGTCGTTGTCCGTGATGCCGTTCATGGAGGAGATGCCGGTGTGCCGGTACGCCTGGTCGTCGCTGTAGCCGTACGCGTTCTTCACGGCGGTCTTCAGGCCCTCGGCCGCGCGGACGGTGAGCTGCCCCATGTTCTGGCCGGCGCCGCCGAAGTTGAACGGCATGATGGTCCAGCTGTCCACGGTCAGCCCGGACGCGGCGGCCTTGCCGATCAGGCTGCTGTCGGGCCCGTTCTGGCCGGTGCCGAAGGTGACGTACACCTTGATGCCGGGGTTGTTCGCCTTGACGGTCTTCAGAGCGTCGACCGTGCGCTGCTGCACGGTCGGGCTGTCGTAGGCGGCCGCCTCGATGTCGATGTCGATGGCCTTGAGCCGGTAGGCGTCGATGACCTTCTGATACGCGGCGGCGAGCTCGCCCGCGCCGGCGCAGGAGCTCTCCAGCTTGTTGCCGCTCCAGCCGCCGAAGGACGGGATGACGTCGCCGCCGGCGCCGCGCACCGCGTTGATCGTCTGCTGGTCGACCCCGCCCGTCAGCGGACGGCCGCCGTCCCACTGCGGGTTGCAGTAGCCGTTGCTGAGGACGAACGCGAGGGTGAACCACTTGACGCCGGTCGCGTTCATCACGGTGGTCGGGTTCGGCGGGTCGCCCCAGCCGTTGTAGAGGTACGGGGCGACGGCCATCGCGCCCGGCCCGGGTGCCGGGGTGTCGGCTCCGGGAGCGGTCCACTTCTGCTGTGCGGCGCCGGTGCAGCTCCAGATCTGCACCGGGGTCCCGTTGGCGGAGCTCGCGCCTTTCACGTCGAGGCACTTGTTCGCCTGCGGATTGACGATGTCGCGGGCGGTGGTCACGTTCCAGCGCTGGGCGGCGCTGCCGTTGCAGTCCCACAGCTGGACCCGGGTGCCGTCGGCCGTGCCGGCGGACGCGACGTCCAGGCACTTGCCGAGCGCGCGGACGGTGCCGTCGGAACCGACATTCCACTGCTGGGCGGCGGTGCCGTTGCAGTCGTACAGCTGTACGGCGGTGCCGTTGGCGGTGGCCGCGCCGGCCACGTCCAGACACTTGCCGCCGAGGCCGGTGATCTGCCCGGTGGCCTGGGCGACGGCGTGCGCGGGGAGGGAGGTGAGCGGGGCGAGGAGGAGGGCGGCGAGGGCCGTGCCGACCGCGCCGCGCCTCGCGGGCCTGGGGAGGGAAGGAGAGGTCATTCGGTGTCCTGTTCTGTCGTCGGCGCTCGGAGCGCCTCACGGCTCGTCCACGACCGCGTCGGGAGAGCAGGCGGGCACGCTCAGCGCGGGCATGCTCATGACAGACAGGAAGTGGGGGCTGTGAAGTCATCGACCGCTGAACGAGGGTGGGGGAAAACAGGGTTACTTCACACCGTGAATTTAAGGAGCCGCGGAAAACCCCTGTCAAGACATCGGACCGGGTTTGGTCCAGTCCAATGCGGCAGAGGTGCTCCGGGTGGCCGGGAGGGGGTTCGTCCGGGGTGTCCCCAAGGGTCCCCGCCGCTCACCCGTCCGAACAGGCGGCGACCGCGGGTACGTCGTCGGCGGTGAACGCGCGCAGGATGCGGGCCAGGTCGGCCGGAGCGGCCGCGAGCCGGACCAGCCGGACCCCGTCGTCCAGTTCGGCGATGTCCCAGTTGCTCGGCACGCCGTCGCCGTCGCCGCCGCGCGGCCGCCGTACGGTCCTGAGGGCAAGACGCTCCACCGGGATCGGCCGCGCCGCGAACCGGCCCGGACCCGAGTGGGGGAGCACGGCGGGGCCCCTGTCACCGAGGACGATGTGCGTGCCGAAGCCGTGCGGGTTGTACTCGGTGGACTCCAGGAACCGGGCCGGCAGGAAGACATCCTCGTCGCCCGCCTCCACCGGCGCCACGAGAACCGCCCCGGGTGCGTGGAGGCGCGTCGCGCGCCAGGCCCGGACGAACAGGGCGAGCGTGGCCGCCGATCCGATGTCCGCCCAGGCGACGCCCCCCGCGGAGCCCGGCACCACGGTCGGATGCGCGTAGCAGTACGGCAGCGACCACACGGCCGTACCGACGAGGGCACCGGCGAACGGGAGCGGCGACGGCAGGACTTCGTCGGCGGGCCGACGGCGCCCGCGCAGGCGCAGCACGATGAGAGCGCCCGGGTGGCCGGCGGCGAGCACGCAGATCGCGGCGATCACGGCGACCTCTCCGGCGGCGGGGAAGTGCTCGCGCCACACGTGGTGTTCACCCACCACTTCCCGCACCTGCCCACGCCAGACGGTGAGTTCGACGCGGTCTCCCGGCCGGAAGCCGCCGGCCCCCTCCTTCGACACCGGGACCCGGTCCACCGGCCGCCCGTCGGCGAAGTACACCCAGCTCCGGCCCTTCCCCCGAGCCACCTCGGTGCGCGAGACCACGGCCGGCAGGGTCGTGAGGCAGTCCTCGTCACGCCCCGCGGTCTCCGCGGCGCACGGGACGGCCGACGTCCACGCCGCCTTCTCCGCCGCCACCACCGGGACGAACCACGCGGCCGACGCGGCACCCGCGAGGAACACGGCGCACAGGAGGACAGGCAGCCCGATGCCGCGCCCGGCCGTGCCCTTGGAGATCACGGCGAGGTGGTCCGACTCCGGTGTGCCGTGCCGCCGGTGCAGCGCGCGCAGCGCCTCCACCGTGGCGTCGAAGGCGGGCCGGTCCTCGGCGGACGCGCTCGCCGGCAGCGGGAGACGCCAGGTGCGTCCGCCGCGGGTGACGACGTGGACGCGGAAGATCTCGCTGTGACGCACGTACCGCACGCGCACCCGCACATCGGCGAGGTCCGCCCAGGGCGCGCGGCGGCGGTGCAGCAACGTCCGGTACGACAGCCCGCTCGCGTCGGCGCGCACCCGGACGACGAGACCGTACGCTCCCGCGACACCCAGCGACGCGAGCACGCATCCCGCGAGGACCCACGCGTCGGGGACCTCGCCCGCACCCGCCACGCGGGCCGCGGCGAGGACCGGCCCGGCCGCGCCGAGACCGACGAAGAACCAGGGGAGCCGCCTGGACCGGGTACGGCACGTCACTTCAGGCAGGCTGCTCATGCGCGCAAGCGTCCCACCGCCCGGCCCACACCCGCTTGTCCGGTCCACGGCAGCGTTGGGGCGGGTGAGGTTGCCGGGTCGGCACACCCGCACCGGACGGCATCACCTCACGCGCGGGCCAAGGTCGTTGGGTACCGGCAGGTGCTGGTGGTCGGCGGCGCAGGCGGCCGGTGCCTCGGTCGGGGTGATGTCCCGTGCCGCGAACACCGTCCGTGCCTGCTTGGCGTCGACCAGCCTGACGTTCTGCGGGAGGGCGATGGGTATCGAGCTCGATCTGCCGACGGCCTCGTCGACGGTCGTGCACGTCTCCAGCAGGTGGCGCAGGACGAGCGGGCGCGGAAGCCCGGGCCGCGGACAGCGACCCGGACCGGGCGATCCGCATGGTCTCCACCGCGACCGGCGGGCGCGGCAGATCGTTCTCATCGACCCTGGCCGGGCCTGCCTCGTCGAGGTGCGGCGCAGTCTCGCCATCGCCGAGGCGCGCCCCCCGGCCGATCTCGCCGACGTGGAGGCCGAGCAGCCGCGCGGTCCGCTCGCCCGTGTCGCCCAGAGCGCCCGGCGGGAGCCGGTGGCACCGGACGAGATGGAGTGCCGGGCCCCGCCCGAGCGGGAGTCCGGCCTGATCGACGGGACACTCCCCATAGGGCCGGTCGACCCATGCGGGCTCCGGCCGTGCGTGCGACGTTGGATACAGCACCATCGCGCACCACCGCGAGGAAGGGCGACGGCCATGCGAGCGCACGTCGGAGATCAACTCGTCATCGAGAGCCCGTCCACCGGCGCCGCGCGGCGCGACGGCGAGATCGTCGGACTGCACCACGAGGACGGGACGCCACCGTACGACGTGCGCTGGTCGGACACGGACGAGGTGACGCTCGTCTTCCCCGGCCCCGACGCACACGTCCACCACCCCGACCCCGAAGCGCCGGAGGCCCCCGCCGGCCCGGAGCCCACCGTGAGCGAGCCCGGCGCCGCGCCACGGGGGAGGACCCCTAACCCCGGCGACATGGGCCGGCGTCTGGTCGCCGAGCGCCGCCGGCAAGGGCTCAGCCGTGAGGAGACGGCCGCACGGGCCCATATGTCCCCGGACTACCTGGCCTACCTCGAGGAACACCCGGCCGACCCGACCGCGGCCACTCTGACCCGCCTCGCCGACGTCCTCGGCACCACGGCGACCGCGCTGCGCGGCGCGGGCATGGACCTGCCGCCCGGCCAGGGCCACGCCCTGCTCCACCCCGGGGTGCACGAGCTGGACCCGGACGAGTGCCGCACCCTGCTGTCGACGCATGGAGTCGGGCGTGTCGGGGTGACGGAGTCCGACGGTCGCCCGGCGATCGTCCCGGTCAACTACGAGGTCGTCGACGACATGATCGCCTTCCGGACGGAACCCGGCTCCGTCGCGGCGTCGGCCGTCGGGACGGAGGCCGCCTTCGAGGTGGACCACGTGGACGAGACCATGAGCCAGGGCTGGAGCGTGCTGGCGGTGGGACCCGCGAGCGCGGTCACGGACCCGGACACCGCCCGCCGGCTCACCGAGCGCGCCCACTCCGCCCCCTGGGTCGGCGGGGAACGGGAGTTGTGGGTCACGCTCCGGCCCGCACGGCTCACAGGCCGCCGTATCACCCCGGCCGACCGGCAGGACGCCGGCGCCCGCTGAGGCACCGGCCCCGCCCAGGCGGGTTCGCGCTCCCGCGTCCGCCTCCGGCGCTCGGTCGCGGGGACGCCGGCGCGGTGCGACGGTGAAGGCAGGGGTCCCTGTGAGCGGCCGACCGCTCGCCCGCAGGAGCGCGGGGAGGAGTCCGGCCGCGACGGTGCCGAGTCGGCGGCGGCCTACCTGGACGACGGACCGCGCGAGGCCGTCCGGGAGGACCCCGGCATGGAGGTGCACCGCCGGGCCGTCGAGGGCCCGCCCCACCACGTCCTCACGGAGCAGTCGGCGGATGCCGACCCGACCGTCGTGGGCGTCGTGCGCGGACACGGCCACCCCGGCCTGCAGCTGGGCCGCACCGCCCACGCCTGCCGCCCCCTTCACGCTGCCCCGTCGCCGTGATTCCCGAGCCGGTCCGAGACACCACCCCTCCGAGCCGTGAGCTGTGCCTGATGATCCGTCATGTCGGGCATCGGACAGGGTATGTCCACCTTCGGCAGGCCCAACGGACCGAAGCAATAGGGCCGTTCAGCCCCTCGGAGGCCCCCTTCGGCACCGCGCCACGTCATGTCGCCACCGCGACAGTGGAGGACGTCAACGGCGTATCCGTCCCGAGGGGGATGAAGATCATGGCAGTGCACGATCCGTCACACCGGCACCTCGGTTTCCGCTTCCCGGCCGCACGCGGGGCCGCCACCGCCGAGGAGGCGGCAGGCACCACGGCCGCGAGCGCGTACGTCCTCGCCGGACTGCGGCTGCTGACCGGCTTCGTCTTCCTGTGGGCCTTCCTCGACAAGACCTTCGGCCTCGGCTACGCCACCCCGTCCGGCAAGGGCTGGATCGACGGGGGCTCACCGACACGGGGCTTCCTCGGTTCGGTCGCCGTCGGCCCGCTGGAGTCGACGTTCCACTCCTGGGCCGGTGACGCCTGGGCGGACTGGCTGTTCATGCTCGGGCTCCTCGGCGTCGGTACGGCCCTCGTCCTGGGCGTCGGACTGCGGCTCGCCGCCGTCGCGGGCACCGTGATGATGGCCCTGATGTGGATGGCCGAGTGGCCTCCCGCCCGGCACCTGTCCGACGGGTCGCCGAGCATGTCGACCAATCCCTTCGCCGACTACCACGTCGTGTACGCCGTGGTCCTGATCGCGCTCGCCGCCGCGGGGTCCGGCGCCGTCTGGGGGCTCGGCGACGCCTGGGCCCGGCTGCCGTTCGTCGGCCGACACCGCTGGCTGCGCTGACCGGACGGGGCCGGCGGCCGCGCTGACCGGACCGGGCCGGCGGCTGCGCTGACCCGACGGGGCCGTTGGGCCGGTCGGCCCCGGCCGGGGACCAGCGGCCCCTGCCCCCGCGGCCCCGCACGGCCGACGCTGGAATCAGAGATCCGATCAGGAGGCAGCATCATGTTCCGCACCGTTGTCGCAGGTCTGGACGGTTCGCCCGAGAGCCGGTCCGCGACCGAGTGGGCGGCCCGCGAAGCGCGGCTGCGCGGACTGCCGTTGCAGATCGTCCATGTCTGGGAGCCCGTCCCCGAGCCCATGGCCCAGGCCCCGCTCCTCGGTGCCGAGACGCAGCAGCACTGGACCGAGCGGGTTCCGCGCGAGGCCGCCGAGGCGATCCGGCTGCGCCACCCCGGTATGGAACTGACCGTCGAGCAACGCACGGGCGACGCCGCCGGCACCCTGCTGGACGCGGCGGAGAACGCCGAACTGCTGGTGCTCGGCTCGCGCGGGCTGAGCGGGCTCGGCGGGTTCATGGTCGGTTCCGTCGGACTCGCGGTGGTCGCCCGCGCGGAACACCCCGTCGTGCTCGTCCGGGCCGGTGATCACGCCGCCGACGAGCACGAGCCGGACGCGGAGGGACTGCCGTCGACGCAGACGGCCTACCGGCCCGTCGTCCTCGGGCTCGACGCGGCGAGCCCCGACGGGACGCTGATCCAGTTCGCGTTCGAGGAGGCCGCCCGCCGCGGGACCCGCCTGCGCGTCCTCCACGGCTGGAACCTCCCGCCGTACTACGTCTACGGCCTGTCCGTCGACGTCGAGCTGCACGACGAGATCGTCCGGCAGCAGGCCGTCCTGCTCGCCGACGTCCTCGAACCCTGGCGCCAGAAGTTCCCCGACGTCGAGGTGATCGAGGAAGTCCCCGTCGGCAGCCCCGGAGCACGGCTCGTGGACGTCTCCCGCGAGGCGTCCCTCGTGGTTGTCGGCCGCCGCATCCGCCGCCGCCCGTTCGGCACCCACATCGGCCCGGTGACCCACGCCGTCCTCCACCACGCCGTGGCACCGGTCGCCGTGGTCCCGCACCACTGACGGACGGACACGGACCGGAACCCGCCGGCCGCTCCCCGACCCGGGACGCGGCGAACTCGAACAGCAGGGGGAGCGATGAAGGACGGCACGCTCGGCCGGTCCGCCACCCACGCCCTCCTGGCGGACGGCACCACCGTGTGCGTCCGCCCGGTACGGCCGGCCGACCACGAGCGGATCCGCGCCCTGTACGACGCCATGTCCCCGGAGAACCTGCGCCTGAGGTTCTTCACCGCCGCCCCCGGCTCCGCCGGGACCGCCGCCGACCGGGCCTGCGGCGCACCCCGCCCCGGACACCTGGCCCTGCTGGCCGAGACCGGAGGACAGCTCGTCGGCCTCGCCGAGTACGACGCGCCGGACGCCCCGGACGCGGACACCGCCGAGGTCTCCCTCGCGGTCGCCGACCACCTGCACCACCGGGGCGTCGGCACCCTGCTCGTCGAACACCTCGTCTCCGCCGCCCGCGCCGCCGGCATCACCACGTTCACCGCCGAGGCGCTCAGCGAGAACCACGAGGTGCTGCGGCTCTTCGCCGGCCTCGGCCTGCGCACCGCCCGCCACTTCGACGGCCCCGAAGTGCGCTGCACCATCGCCCTCGACCAGAGCGACACCTATCTGACCGCCGTGGAGGAACGCGCCCGCACCGCGGACGTCGTCAGCCTCGACCCCCTGCTGCGTCCGCGGACCGTCGCCGTGATCGGCGCCGGGCGCAGGCCGGGCTCGGCCGGCCGGGCGATCCTGCACCAGCTGCGCTCCGGCGGCCGTGCGGGCCGCCTGTTCGCCGTGCACCCCGCCGTCCGCTCGATCCTCGGCGTCCCCTGCCACCCGTCCGTCGCCGCGCTGCCCGCGACACCCGACCTCGCGGTGCTCGCCGTCCCCGCCGCTGAGGTCCCCGCGGCCGCCGAGGAGTGCGGCAAGGCAGGCGTACGGGCGCTCGTCGTCGTCACGGGCGGGCTGGACGCCGGGCAGGGCCGCGACCTGCTGGACACCTGCCGGTCCCACGGGATGCGGCTGGTCGGCCCCGACTGCCTCGGCCTCGCGAACACCGACCCCGGACAGCGTCTGTACGCCACGCTCGCCGCGCGCCCCCCGAGCGCCGGCACGGCCGGTGTCGCCGTGCAGTCCGGCGGGGTGGGCATCGCCCTGCTCGACGGGCTGTCCCGGCTCGGCATCGGCGTCTCCTCCTTCGCCTCCCTGGGCGACAAGTACGACGTCAGCGGCAACGACATGCTCCAGTGGTGGGAGAGCGACGGCCGCACCGACCTCGCCCTGCTGCACCTGGAGTCCTTCGGCAACCCCCGCGCCTTCTCCCGCACCGCCCGGCGCGTGACCCGCCGGATGCCGGTCCTGACCGTCGACGCCGGCCGCACCGAGGCCGGCCGGCGCGCCGCCGCCTCCGACAGCGCGGCCGCCGCGACCCGCACCATGACGCGGGCCGCCCTGTTCACGCAGGCCGGCGTCACGGCGACCCGCTCCTGCGGCGAACTCCTCGAAGCCGCCGCCCTGCTGCACTCCCAGCCCCTGCCGGCCGGGCCGCGCGTCGCGATCGTCACCAACGCGGGCGGCGCCGGCGTCCTCACCGCAGACGCCTGCGCGGAATCCGGACTCCAGCTCCCCGAACCCACCCCGGACCTGGCGGCCGGCCTTCTCGCCGCCCTGCCCGCCGACGCCGTCGCCGGCAACCCCGTCGACACCGGCGCCGCCGTCACCGAGGACCAGCTCACCACCTGCGTGGACCGGCTGGTGCGCCACCGTGCCGTGGACGCGGTCGTCGTCGCCCTCGTCCCCACGGCGCTCGCCGCCGCCACCGGGGACGACCCCGTGCGGGCCCTCACCCGGTCCGGACGGCGGCCCAAGCCCGTCGTCGCCGTCCGGCTCGAACAGGCCCTGCCCGTCGAACTGTTGCCCGCCGCCGACGGCGCCACCGTCCCGTCCTACGCCGAACCCCAGGCGGCCGCCCGCGCCCTGGCCCACGCCGCCCGTCGTGCCGCGTGGCTCGCCCGCCCCGTCGGCACGGTCCCCGACCTCGACGGCGTCGAGACCGGCCGGGCCCGTACCGTCGCCGACGCCTTCCTCACCCGCCACCCGGACGGCGGCCTGCTGCACCCGCGCGAGTGCGCCGAACTCCTCGGCTGCTACGGCATACCGCAGGCGCCCTGGGCCTGGGCCGAGACCGAGGACGACGCCGTGCTCGCCGCCGAGCGGCTGCGCGGCTTCGACGGGCGCGTCGTGATGAAGGGGTACTGGCCCGGTCTGGTGCACAAGAGCGCCGCGCACGCCGTCCATCTCGACCTGCGCGGCGACTCCCAGGTCCGGGCCGCCTTCCGCGACCTGGAGACACGCTTCGCCGGGCTGCTGGAGGGCGTCCTCGTCCAGCCCCTCGCCGACCGCGGCACCGAACTCTTCGCCGGGGTCGTGCGGGACGAGGTCTTCGGCCCGCTCCTCCTGTTCGGGCTCGGCGGCACCGCCACCGACGTCCTCGCCGACCACGCGGCCCGCCTCGCCCCGCTCACCGACCACGACGTGCACGACCTGATCACGTCGCCCCGCTGCGCGCCGCTCCTCCTCGGTGCGGACGGCGCCCGGCCCGTCGACCTCCCCGCGCTCGAACAACTGCTGCTGCGCCTGTCCCGGATGGCGGCCGACCTGCCGCAACTGGCCGAGGCCGACCTCAACCCCGTGCTCGCGACACCGGGCGGCGTCACCGTGCTCGACGCACGGGTGCGCCTGGTGCCCCGCGCGCCCCGCGATCCGTATCTGCGCCGACTCCGCTCAGGAGGCCCCCCATGAAGCACGACAAGGTCGGCTCGGTCATGACGACGGACGTCGTCCGCGCCGAGTACGGCACCCCGTTCAAGGAGGTGGCCCGGCTGCTCGGCGGACACCGCATCAGCGGCCTCCCGGTCGTGGACGACGACGAGATGGTCCTCGGCGTCCTCTCCGAGACCGACCTGCTCGCCCGCCGGGCCGCCACGCCCGGCCCGCCCGGCACCGGGAGCCGGTTCGGCCTCGACCGGCTGACCCGCGCCGGACGTCGGCGCGCCGCGAAGGCCGGGGCCCGCACCGCCGGGCAGCTGATGACCGAACCCCCGGTCACCGTGTACGCCGAGGACACCATCGTCGAGGCGGCCAGGACCATGGCACGGCACCGTGTGGAACGGCTGCCCGTCCTGGACGAGGAGGACCGCCTCGTCGGCATCGTCACCCGCCGGAACCTGCTCCAGGTCTTCCTGCGGCCGGACGCGGACATCCGCGCCGAGGTCGTCGACGAGGTGCTGGTGCGTGCCCTGTGGCTGCCGCCGGGCAGCATCACGGTCACCGTCGTGGAAGGCGTGGTCATGCTGGCCGGCCATATGGAGCGCAGGAGCGAGACGGAGATCGCATTGTCGATGACCCGTCAGATCGATGGTGTGGTGGGCGTCGTGAACAAGCTGTCCTACCGGCTGGACGACGCGCACACCCGCCCCGGGGAACCGTCACCGCACGGCGTCGCCGACCACGGGCCGCGCCGGCCGTGACCTAGGAGGACGAAGGAGGGCCGAGTGCCATGATCGCCAAGGTGCTCGTCGCCTACGGGACGACGAACGGGTCGACGGCGCGGATCGCCGAGACCGTCGCCGAGGTGCTGGGCAAGGAGGGCCTGACCGCCGAGGCGCTGCCCGCCCGCACCATCGGGAGTGTGCGGGGCTACGACGCCGTCGTGGTCGGCGGTGGGCTGTACGCCGGACGCTGGCACAAGGACGCCCGCCGGTTCGTCCGGCGGCACCGCGAGGACCTGGCCGCCCGTCCGGTGTGGCTGTTCAGCAGCGGCCCGCTGGACCCGTCGGCCTCCGAGCGCGACATCCCGCCGGTGCCCGGGGTGCTACGGGCCATGGCCCGGCTGGACGCCCAGGGGCACATCACCTTCGGAGGCTGCCTGCAGGAGGGCGCCCGGGGCCGCGTCGCCCGGATGATCCTGAGCAGCGGGAAGGGAGGCGACTTCCGCGACTTCGACAGGATCGAGGACTGGGCCCGCTCGGTCGCCGCGGACCTCACGGCCGACGTGCGGGCGGGACGGCTGTGAGCGCCGGGCGGTGTCCGCGCCGTACGTCGCGCGGTGGGCGGAACACGCGCAACCTGCCCACCGCGCGACGTACGAGCTGATCGGCGAACTCGCCCACGAGGGCATCGCCCGCGTGCCGTTCCTCCCCTCGGCGGCTTCACGCCGCCGCAGGCCTCCGCGCCCCCGCCCGTGGCCACCCGGCTGGACGCGCCCCCGACGTCCGTCGTCCTCGCCCGCCCGCCGCGGCGATCGCCGGACATCCTGCTGACGGATCGCCGGCACCTCGTCGGTGGCGCATCCGCGCGAGAAGTCCGCACACACCGACTGCATGATCTCCTCCATACGCCTCAAGTGGGCATGGGTGGACACCTTGTGCCGGAATTTCGTCACGAAGACCAAGTGCACATGCATCACGAAAACACAGTGCCGGCCAGTTCTGATCTCCTGCTGCCGTACATCCCCGTCAGCGAACTCAGGGAGGGCGGCCGCGTCCGCGTCCTGACGAACGAGGAGGGCGGCGTCATCGTCGAACGCCTGGAGCGGTTCGACGACGACGCGCGCACCTACACCTACTCGATCGTGGACGCGCCCTTCCCCGTGACCGGATACCGCTCCACCCTCACCGTGCACGACGTGGACGGCGGCGGATCACGCGTCGAGTGGTCCGGGACCTTCACCCCGGCCGGGGTGAGCGAGGAGGAGGCGGCAGCCCTGTTCCAGGGCATCTACCGCGACGGCCTGGCGGCCCTGCGGCAGACGCTCGGCGCGTGAGGGGAACGCCGGAGCCTCAGCCGCGGAAGTCGGGCTGCCGCTCCGGCGAGGCCGCCGCCAGGGCATCCTCGACCTCCTTGACCCCGCCCCGCAGGCCGTAGACGGGGGTGCCGGGCTGCTGGCGCCAGGAGTCGTCCAGACCGCCGGCGTCGACGGCGTCGAAGCCCAGCTCCTCGACCAGCGCCAGCACCTTGCGCTTGGCCGCCTCGTCGTCGCCCGCCACGGGCAGCGCCATCCGGTCGGGGGCGCCCTCGGGCCGGGCGCGGTCGAGGAGGTCCTGGGCGAAGGTGCCGTTGAACGCCTTGATCACGGGGTGCCCGAGGTGACGCTCCGTCCAGCGGCTCTCCGTCAGACCCTCGTCCTCGATCCCCGCGATCCGCCCGTCACGCTGCGGGTAGTAGTTGCCGGTGTCGATGACCGCCACACCGTCGGCCGCCCCGTCCAGCAGACCGGAGGGCAGCTGCGGGACCGCCTTGAGCGGGACGGTGACGACGACGATCCCGGCGTCCCGAGCCGCCTCCGTCGCGGGCACCGCGGTGGCCCCGGTCTCGTCGGCGAGGTCCGTCAAGGTCTCGGGGCCACGGGAGTTGGCGACCGAGACGTCGTGCCCGAGTGCGGTGAGGCGACGTGTGAGGTTGCCGCCGATGTTGCCGGCGCCGATGATGCCGATCTTCATGACATGCCTTCCGTCGCAGTAGAGTCCTGACCACGGCACCAACCCGCCTTCCCGGAGGCCTATTCCGGCACTTCGGGGGGCGGGGGCCGTCGCTCGCCCTGGAGCACCCGCGGGCGACCGGTTCCGGCCACGGACCGGGCCGCCACCCGCTCGACGGTGCGCCGCCGAGGGACACGCCGCACCTCGAAACGCCGCCCGGGCCCGGCTCCTCACCCGTCCGGGCGCGCCCCGGTTCCCGAAAGCCGGGCACGCCGGCGACATCCCGGGGGTCCCCGACGCATCCGGTCGGCGCGCCCCATGTCCACGGGACCGGGTGGGCGGTCAGATGGAAGGCGTCGAGCACACCGCCCCGACGCGTGGAGCGCCGGGCGGTTCTCGTCCGCCCGGCGCTCCACACATGTCGTCGCTCAGCGAGCGGCCAGCAGCTCCAGCGTGTCGATCACCCGGTGGGAGAAGCCCCACTCGTTGTCGTACCAGGCGACCACCTTGATGTGGCGGCCGTCGACGCGGGTCAGGGCCGAGTCGAAGATCGAGGAGGCGGGGTTGCCGGTGATGTCGGAGGACACCAGCGGGTCCTCGGAGTACTCCAGGACACCGGCGAGCGGGCCCTCGGCCGCGGCGCGGTAGGCGGCGAGCACGTCCTCACGGGTCACGTCCCGCGCGACCGTCGTGTTCAGCTCCACGATCGAGCCCACCGGCACCGGCACCCGGATCGAGTCGCCGGACAGCTTGCCGTCGAGGTCCGGCAGGACCAGGCCGATCGCCTTGGCGGCGCCGGTCGTCGTCGGGACGATGTTGACGCCGGCGGCGCGGGCGCGCCGGGCGTCGCGGTGCGGACCGTCCTGGAGGTTCTGCTCCTGGGTGTAGGCGTGCACCGTCGTCATGAAGCCGTGCTCGATCCCGGCGAGCTCGTGCAGCACCTTGGCCAGCGGCGCGAGCGCGTTCGTGGTGCATGAGGCGTTCGAGACGATGGTGTGCAGGTCCGGGTCGTAGGAGTCGGAGTTGACGCCGTAGGCGAGGGTGGCGTCCGCGCCGTCCGACGGCGCGCTCACCAGCACCTTGCGGGCCCCGGCGTCCAGGTGCGCGCGGGCGGCCTTCGCCGAGGTGAACCGGCCGGTCGCCTCCAGCACGATGTCCACGCCCAGCTCGGCCCACGGCAGCTGCGCCGGCTCACGCTCGGCCAGGACCTTGATGCGCCGCCCGTCGACCACGAGGGTGTCCCCGTCGACCGTCACCGGTCGCCCGAGCCGGCCGGCCGTGCTGTCGAACGCCAGCAGCCGGGCGAGCGTCGCGGGCTCCGTCAGGTCGTTGACGGCGACGATCTCGAGGGCGCTGTCGCGCTCCAGCAGGGCGCGCAGCACGTTGCGTCCGATGCGGCCGAAACCGTTGATGGCGATGCGAGTCATGAGTGGTGTCCCTTCCTGTTGCCACCACCAGGCTCGCGCGCGCCGCCCCCGCCGGACAGTGGCGGGACCGCCATGGTTCGCAAGCATCCCGCCAGCGGGGCGGTCACGTTTCACTCGCCTCGCGTGAACGTGCGGCGGTAGTCGCTCGGCGTCGTGCCGAGGATGCGCTGGAAGTGCAGGCGCAGGTTCGCGCCGGTGCCCAGCCCGACGTCGGCGGCGATCTGCTCGACCCCGCGCTGCGAACGTTCCAGCAGCTCACGGGCCAGATCGATACGGGCCCGCATCACCCACTGCATGGGCGTGTAGCCCGTCTCCTCCACGAACCGCCGCGAGAACGTGCGCGCCGACACCCCTGCCTGCCGTGCCAGGACGTCGAGGGTCAACGGCTCGCCGAGCCGGCGCAGCGCCCACTCCCGCGTGGCGCCGAACCGCTCGCCGAGCGGCTCGGGCACACTGCGCGGGACGTACTGGGCCTGCCCGCCGCTGCGGTACGGCGCGGCGACCAGCCGGCGGGCCGCGTGGTTGGAGGCGGCCACCCCGAGGTCGCCGCGCAGGATGTGCAGGCACAGATCGATACCGGAGGCGGCACCGGCCGAGGTCAGCACGCTGCCCTCGTCGACGAACAGGACGTTCTCGTCGACCTGGATCTGCGGATGCCGGGCGGCGAGGGCCCGGGTGTAGTGCCAGTGCGTGGTGGCGCGGCGGCCGTCGAGCAGGCCGGTGGCGGCGAGCGTGAAGGCCCCGGTCGAGATGGCGGCGAGCCGCGCGCCCCGGGCGTGCGCCTCGATGAGGGCGTCGACGACCGGCCGCGGCGGGTCGTCGCGGTCCGGATGGCGGTAGCCGGGCACGAAGACGATGTCCGCCCAGGCGAGCGCGTCGAGGCCGTGGGCGACCGCGTACGACAGGCCGTCCCCGCCGGTCACGGGACCGGGCGTCGCCCCGCACACCCGTACCTCGTACGGCATGCTCGCCCGGGTCGTGAAGACCTGGGCGGGGATGCCGACGTCGAGCGGTTTGGCGCCCTCGCTGACGAGGACGGCGACACGGTGCAGACGGGGGAGTGACACGGGGACGAGGATACGGAGGCCCCGGACCCCTGCGGTCTCCCCGCGGGCCCGGACGTCCGTCACTCTGTGTGGCCGCTGTCCGGCCCGCTGCCGTGGGCGAAGCGCAGCCGCGTGTTATTGAATGAGATGTGCGGCGAGAGATCTCGGGATCCCGTCACCCTGGTTCCGGTACGGCCCCGGCGCGGTGCCGTGGCCGGCGAGCGAGCTGAGAGAACGGCATGGACTCCACGCCTCCCCCGTCGTCTGCGTCACCGTGCGACATGGTCAGCGGTGCGCTGGGGGAGTACATCCCGCGCGGGGACGAGGAGGAGCCCGGGCCCGGAGCGCCGCGCGGCGAGAACGGGCAGCGCGAGCGGCCCCGGCGGGGGGCGGGCCGGCCGGAGCAGATACTCGGCGCCGTCAACCTGGACCGGGACCTGAGGATCACCGACTCCAACCTGGACGCCCCCGTCTTCGAGGGGGTCGACGCGGTCCCCGGGAGCTCCTTCGTCGATCTCCTGCCGCCCTGGGACGTCCCCACGGTGACCCGCAGGCTGCGGCAGGTCCTCGACACCGGGGAGCCGCACGTCGCCCGGGTGCAGCGGCTGCGCCGCCGCGACGGCTCCGAACTGGTCGTCTCCATGAGCATCCTGGCCGCCGCCCCGCCCCAGGACGGCCTGACGGTCTCCCTGATCGCCATGGCGAGGCGGCTGCACCTGTACGCCGCCGAGACCGCGATCGGCACCTCGCTGGACATCGGCGAGACCGCGCAGTCGCTGGCGGAGTCGCTGCTGGCCTGGGGCGACGTGGCCGCCGTCGACCTCGACTTCGCCGTGTGGACCGGCGAGGTGGTCACCGGACGCCCGCAGGGACGCATCCGGCTGCGCCGTGCCGCCCTCGTCCCCGACCGGGCGTGGCCCGACGGCTACGTCACGCCCGGCGACGACCTTCCCGGCGACGCGAGCCGCCTGCTGGCCCACGCGATCCGGCGGGACGACCTCGCGCAGGCCGTCGTCCTGCCCGACCGGGCGGCCATCGAGCAGGTGCTCGGCAGTCCGCGCCTCGCCCGGGCCCTCGTCCCCGGCGACCAGGCGGCCTGTGTGGCGTGCGTACCCCTGGTACTGGACGACGAGCCGCCCGTCGTCCTGGGCGTCGCGGAGGTCTGGCGGCGCGCGGACCGCCCCTTCGAGGACAGCGAGCTGTTCGACCTGCAGGAACTGGTGGCCCGCACCGCCCACCACGTCGACCTGGCCCGGCAGCACCAGCGCGAGCACACCCAGGTCCTGGCCCTGCAGCGCCGCCTGCTGCCCCGGTCCGCGGGCGACACCATCGAGACCGCCAGCGTCTACCAGCCCGCCACCCCGGACAGCGCCGGCGTCGGCGGGGACTGGGTCAACAGCTTCCCGCTGCCCGACGGCCGCACCGCGATGGTCGTCGGGGACGTCGTCGGGCACGGCCTGGGAGCGGCGGCGACCATGGGCCAGCTCAGCATGGAGGCCCGCGCGCTGCTGTCCGCGGGGCTCGCGCCCGGCGAGGTGCTGGAGCACCTGGACGAGACGGTGTCGCTGCTGGACGACGCGGAGTCCGGCCTTGCGGCCGGCTACAGCGCCCTGGGCTCGACCTGCTGCATCGCCGTGTACGACCCCGTCAGTCACCGGGTGGAGATGGCCAGCGCCGGGCACCTGCCCCCGGTCCTGGTGACCCCGGACGGGAGTGCGGGACCGGTCGCGGTACGCCCGCACCCCGGGCTGGGCGCCGAGTTCGCGCTGCGCGAGCCGTTCGACGTGTACACGTTCGCCGTGCCCCCCGGCTCGATGCTGGCGCTCTACACCGACGGACTGGTGGAGGACCCCGCGACGTCGATCGACGAGGGCATCGGCCGGCTGTCCGACGCGGTGTCCGCCGTGCACCCCTGGGACGGCCTGGAGGAGGCGGCGCGGCGGGTCGTCGCCTCGCTGGCGCCCTCGCACCTGCGCGACGACGTCACCCTGTTGCTCGCCCGCATGATCGGCTACCGCAAGGAGGACACGGCGACCTGGCGGCTGCCCGCCCGAGGCGACGCCCCGGCCCGGGCACGGGCGCTGGTCACCGGGCTGCTGGAGCGGTGGGGGACCCGGGAGGACACCCGGGACAGCGTGCTGCTGGTGGTCGGCGAGCTGGTCGCCAACGCGGTCCGCTTCGCCCGCGGCCCCCTCACGGTACGGCTGATCAGGACCGGCCACGGGCAGCTGCTGTGCGAGGTGGGGGACACCGGCAACGGCAGGCCGCGGCTGGGCCGCATGGACCTCCTCGGGGACGGCGGCCGCGGTCTGCACGTCGTGCACGGGCTCACCACCCGGTGGGGCGTGCGCTGGACGGACGACGGCAAGGTGGTCTGGGCGTCGGTCGGGCGGTGAGGCGGGCAGGGTCTAGAGCCATTCGCCTTCCAGCGCGGTGGCCGTGAGACCGGGCGCCGCCGCGTACAGGACCGCGCGGCTGCCCGCCGCCTGCCCGGCGTCGTGCGCCCGGCGCATGATGTCGAACACGGCGGCGCCTCCGCGGTTGCCGGACGTGTAGCTGTCCCGGCTGTACTTCAGCAGTCCCGACGGCCACGCCTCGGGCATCGTCTGCTCCATGTACTCCAGCACCCGCGTCCCGCCGGGGTGCGCGAGCAGCACGTCGGGGTGCCAGGCCTCGGGGTGCTCGCCGTACCGCTCCTGGAGCCACCGCCACATGGCGGTTACCGTCTCCTGAACGGCGCGCGGGCCGCGCCGGTCCATCACGAAGTGCGTGCCGTCCGCGCGGGTGTCCAGGCGGTGCAGGTCCTGGGTGCCGGGCAGGGTGTGGTTCCAGGCGGAGTCCAGCCGCAGGACCGACTCGGGCCTCGGGCGGCCGGTGACGACGGCGGCGACCGCGGTGTCCGCGAACAGCAGCCGGACGATCAGCGACTCCAGGGTGTCGTCCGCGGGCTGGTAGGTGGTGCTCAGCGCCTCCGAGATCACGACGAGGACCACCCGGTCGGGGTCGGCGGCCACGAGGTCCGCGGCCAGGGCCAGCGAGCGGGTCCCGGCGATGCAGGCCCACTGGGTGGCGGGGAGCAGCAGCACGTCCTGGCGCAGCGGGAGCCGGTTGGCGAGGGAGACGTCGAGACCCGGCAGGGCCGGAGTGGTGGAGTTGCTGGTGATCACGCAGTCGACGTCCGAGGCGTCGAGCCCGGCGATCTGGAGGGCGCCGCGCGCCGCGCGCTCGCCGTACGCCTGCACGGCCTCCCAGGCGGGCGCGGTGCGCTCCTGGACGGTCTGCGGCGCGGGTATGGCCTCCAGGGCGGCGATCACCCGGTCCGCGTCCTGCTCGGTGAACCCGTCGCGGGCCAGTGCGGCACGTGCCGCGCCGGCACCGGCGGCCGGGAGACCGTTCCCCCGGCCGGGGGCTACGGCGGACTGGAGCGGCAGCATCCAGCCGCGGGCCTCGATCCCCGTGCCGGCGGCGATGCTCTCGGCGCGCGGGGCCCAGGCCGCGTCGGGATGCCGGTCGTGGACCTCGGCCACGATCTCGCTGGTCTTCACGCTGTGTTCGCCGTGGATCACGGCCGGGGGGCACAGGAACGCGGGCATGGTGGCACCTCTCTTGGGGGAAGCGGGGGCGTACGTGTCTGCGGCGGGCGCGGGGCGTCCTTCACCAGCGCTGTGGTCTGGGTCACTTGTGTGGGCGTATCCAAATCGACGCCGACAAGGCCCAGTTCGGACCTCTGTGTCCTGGTCGAGCTTGGGCTATTTCGGGCATTTCCGCTGTGATGTGGGCAACTTGGATGCCGGGTGAAGTCTGTGACACCGCGCACAGGAGCGGCGAACTGACCGGGCGTCAGGCGGGGCGGCTGTCGTATCCGGAACGCAGAAGTGCCCCGAACCCTCCGGGGTCCGGGGCATGTCGAGGTGCGGGGGGGATCAGGGATGCGGGGTCGGCCGGTGGGTGAGTGCCTGGCTGCGGCCGTCGAGCGGGCGGTGGCCGATCGGTTCGAGGTCGAAGCCGGCCGCGCCCCGGAAGGCGGGGTCCGGTCCTGCCCGTGATCACCGGAGCGGTGTCACCTGGGCCCGGTCCGGCGAGCCCGGCGGCCATCGGCAAGGCGGTCTCCGGGTGCGAGGGTGGTGCTGTTCTTGTAAAATCTGGTATGGGACGACACTCATTGCCCGCCGTTGAGCAACGTCACCGTGTGCCCCAGCTTCTCCTGCATAAACAAGGCATCCTCGGTGTATGGATTGAGGATCGCAGGGCAATCGACGGTCAGGAGGTTGATAACTATGGTTCCCCTGCTTCTTGTCCTGCTTCTCGCCCTCGTCCTGTTCGGTGCGGGCTTCGCCGTCAAGGCCCTGTGGTGGATCGCGATCATCGTGCTGGTCCTGTGGCTGCTCGGCTTCGTCATGCGCTCCACCACGTCAGGTGGCGGACGCGGCCGCTGGTACCGATGGTGACCTAGCACACCACCTCTACAGCGAAGGGCCCGGCTCCGGCCGGGCCCTTCGCTGTGCGCTCCCGGTGAGGCTCAGACCTGTTCCGCGGGGTCCTGGGAGAGGACCGCGTGGAAGCGCCGGGTGTGGTCCACCCGGCGTGCGGGGCCGGTCAGGGTGACCGTCGCCGTCAGCCGGGTGTCGCTGCTGGACGCGGCCAGGCGGAGCTCCAGCGCGCCGGGCTCCACGACGCGGTGTCCGTCGCGCCCGGTGAAGGAGGCGACGTCCGCCGGGACGGTGACCTGGACGCGGCGCGCCTCGCCCGCCTCCAACGGCACGCGGGTGTAGCCGACGAGGCGCTGGACGGGCTGGACGACGGAGGCGACCGGGTCGTGCAGGTAGAGCTGGACCACCTCGGCGCCCGCGCGGTCACCGGTGTTACGGACCGTCAGGGCCAGGGTGAACTCGCCGTCCGTGGGCGCCTGTCCGGTGCCGACCGTGAGATCGCCCCACGCGAACGTGGTGTACGACAGGCCGTGGCCGAAGCCGAACGCCGGGGTCGGGTCGATGTTGGAGACCTCGCTGGCCTGGGCGAGCCGTGCGCCGAGGTACGTGGACGGCTGAGCGCCCGGGCCGCGCGGCACGCTGACCGGGAGCCGCCCGGAGGGGTTGACGCGGCCGCTGAGCACCCCGGCGATCGCATGGGTGCCCTCCTCGCCCGGAAAGAACGACTGGACGATCGCCGCGGACTCGGCGACGGCCCGGCCGAGGGCGTACGGCCGCCCGGCGAGCAGGACGGTGACGACCGGTGTGCCGGAGTCGAGCAGCGCGTCGAGCAGCCGCTGCTGGGCGCCGGGCAGCGCCAGCGACTCGGCGTCGCAGCCCTCACCGCTCGTCCCGCGCCCGAACAGGCCGGCGCGGTCGCCGAGGACGGCGACGACGACGTCGGCGTCGCGGGCCGCGTCGACCGCCGCGCCGATGCCGGAGAGGTCCCCGTCGTCGACGCCGGTGCCGCGGACGGCGGTGATCTCCGCGTCCGGGAACTCGGCCGTCAAGGTCTCCCGCAGGGTGGGCAGTTCGAGGCCGACGGGGACCTCCGGGTGCTGCACGCCGACGTGCAGCGGGAAGGAGTAGCAGCCGAGGACCGCGGTGGCCTCGGTCGCGTTGGGGCCGACGAGGGCGATGCGGCGGGGGCGGGTCAGGGGCAGGGTGCCGTCGTTGGCGAGCAGGACGACCGCCTGCTCGGCGATCCGCCGGGCCAGCTCCCGGTTCGCGGTGCGGTCCAGGTCGATCCTGCCGCGCAGCGCCTCGGTGTCGTCCAGGTCGGCGCCGTCGAGCGCGGGCGGCACGGGGCTCCAGTCCGGGTCGAGCAGGCCGAGGTGGGCCTTCTGGGTGAGGACGCGGCGCAGGGCGCGGTCGACGGCCTCCTCGGGTACGCGGCCCTCGGTGACGGCTTCGACGAGGGGCGCCCCGAACGTCTTGACGGTGGGCAGTTCGACGTCGACGCCGGCCTTCAGGGCGGTGCCGGCGGCGTCCCCGAAGTCACCGGCGACACCGTGCAGCGTCTTCAGGAAGGCGATGCCGAAGTAGTCCGCGACGACGGTGCCGCCGAAGTCCCAGGTGTCGCGGAGCAGTCCGGTGAGAAGCGCCTCGTCCGCGGCGGAGGGCACACCGTCGGTGTCGGTGTAGGCGTGCATCACCGAGCGGGCGCCGCCCTCGCGGATCGCCATCTCGAACGGCGGCAGCAGCACGTCGGCGCGTTCGCGGGGGCCCACGGAGGTGGGCGCGAGGTTGCGTCCGGCACGGGAGGCGGAGTAGCCGACGAAGTGCTTGAGGGTGGCGACGATGCCGGCCGACTCCAGGCCGCTCACATAGGCGGTGCCGATGGTGCCGACGAGATAGGGGTCCTCGCCGATGGTCTCCTCGACGCGGCCCCAGCGCGCGTCGCGCACCACGTCCAGGACGGGTGCCAGGCCCTGGTGGACGCCGACCGACCGCATGTCCCGGCCGATGGCCCCGGCCATCGAGCGGATCAGTGCGGGGTCGAACGTGGCCCCCCAGGACAGCGGGACGGGGTAGGCGGTGGCGCCCCAGGCCGCGAAGCCGGCCAGACACTCCTCATGGGCGAGCGCGGGAATGCCGAAGCGGTTCGCGGAGGCGATCCGGGCCTGCGTGCGCATCAGCGACAGCGCGCCGAGGGCGGGGTCGACCGGCACCGTGCCGAAGGGGCGGGTGAGCTGGCCCAGACCGGCGGGGAGCAGGGCGTCGAGGTCGACGGCCTCCTCCATGTCGTGCTGGTGCGGGGCCACTTCGCCGCCCTGGTCGGAGGCGCCGACCCACACGCCGTACAGCTGGGCGATCTTCTCCTGCAGGGTCATGGCGCCGATCAGCGCGTCGACGCGGGCGGCGACGGGCTGGGCGGGGTCGTTCCAGAGGGGGGTCTCGGGGGTGGTCTCTACGGCCACGTCGGTGTTCACTTTCCTCCGACACCCATCAGGCCCCGGACGAGGGCGCGACGGGCGAACAGGTAGACGAGCAGGATGGGCACCATGGACAGCACCACGGCTCCCAGCAGACCGGGGATGTCGATGCCGTGTTCGGTCTGGAAGTTGTAGAGGCCCAGCGTGACGACCTTGGTGGAGTCGGACTGGGTCAGGACGAGCGGGAACAGGAATCCGTTCCACGCCTGGAGCGCGGAGAACACGACGATGGTGGACAGCCCGCCCCGGGACAGCGGCAGCACCAGCTGGAAGAACATGCGCAGCGGGCTCGCCCCGTCCATGGCCATGGCCTCGTACAGCTCCGGGGAGATGTCCCGCATCGCGCCGCTGAGGATGAGCGCCGACATCGGCAGGCAGAACGCCGCCGTGGGCAGGATGACGCCCAGCAGGTTGTCGTAGAGCCCGGCCTCGCTGATGAGGTAGAACATCGGCACGATGACGGCCTGGGCCGGGATGGCGAGGCCGAGCAGGAACAGCCGGAAGATCGCCGACGTGGTCCGGCCCCGGCTGCGGACGATCGCGTAGGCGAGCGGCGGGACCAGCAGCAGCACGATGCCGATCACACAGCCCGTGACGACGAGCGTGTTGAGGAAGTACCGGCCGAAGCCCGAGTCGAAGGCGCCGGCGTAGTTGTCCAGGGTGAAGCTGTCGGGTATCGAGACCGGGCCGTTCTCGGCGTAGTCCTGCCGGGTGCGCACCGTCGCGGCGAGCATCACGTACAGGGGCAGGCCGACGACGAACAGCCAGAAGAGCGAGCCGGCGCCGGCCAGGTAGTTGGGGCGGCGCCTCATGACACACCCTCCATGGTGCTGCGCATCTTGTCGTAGCCGGACACCCGCACGACGATCAGCGAGATGATCGTGGCCGCGACCACCAGGGCCAGGGCGATGGCGGAGCCGGTGCCGAAGTCGAAGCCCTTGAACGCCTTGTCGTACATGTAGTAGGCGCTGATGGTGGTGTCGGTGCCGGGGCCGCCCTGGGTGAGGATCAGCACCGTCTCGAAGGTGGTCAGCCCGCCCACGATCATGAGGATCATCGAGGTGATCATCGAGTTGCGCAGCTGCGGCAGCGTGATGTGGAAGAACTGCCGGTAGCGGCCTGCCCCGTCGATCTCCGCGGCCTGGTAGAGCACCTCCGGGACGGCCCGGGCGGCGCCCTGGTAGATCAGGGTGTGGAACGGGGTGAACTGCCAGGTGGCGACGAACGCCAGGACCCCGATGGCGGTGGCCTGTTCACCGAACAGGTTGCCGTCCCCGAACAGCCAGGTGGCCTCGGCCGGGATGCCGAAGTTCGGGTCGAGCAGCGCCCGCCAGAGCACGGAGACGGCGGTGGCGGACAGCAGCAGCGGAATGAAGTAGATGACCGAGAGCACCGCGCGGTTGCGCTGGTTGCCGGCGGCCCAGACTCCGAGGACGACGCTCAGCGGTGTCTGGATGACGACGCCGAGCACGGTCAGGAGCAGGGTCAGCCAGATGCTGTCGAGCATCACCGGGTCGTCCATCAGACGCGACCAGTTGTCCATGCCGACGAACTGGGGGGAGCCGAGGCCGTCCCAGGTCATGAAGGACAGCACCGCCACCATGACGAGCGGGGTGATCGCGAAGAGGGCGAAGAACACTGCGGCGGGCAGCGCCCAGGCGAAGCTCGGGCGGCCCACCTTCGTCGCGGACGAGGCGGGCGGCCGCCGCCGGGGCCCCTTGCGGGGTCCGGCGGCGGGCCGGGCGCTCGTGATCTGTGTGGTCATGAGCCGTTCGTCAGTCGGTCGGGAGGGCCTGCATGGCCTTGATGAAGCCGTCCGTGTCGAGCTGTCCGTTGAAGAACTGCTGGATGGCCTTGTACATGTCCGAGCTGGCCTTCTGCGGGTACGCCTGGTCCCAGGACAGCTGGAAGGAGGGGGCGTCGGCGACCAGGTCGTACTGGAAGCGGGAGTACTTCGGGTCGGCGGCCTGGTCGAGGAAGTCCTTGGTGTTGGTGGTCGTCGGCAGGTTGCCGAGGTCCAACTGCGCCTTGACGAAGTCGTCGGAGTACATGAGCTTCAGGAACTCGGCGACGGCCTCGGGGTGCTTGGTCTTCTTCATGACCGAGTAGTAGTTGTTGGTGTTGCCGGCCACGTTCTTCGGGTCGCCCTTGCCGCCGGCGACGGTCGGGAAGGCGGTGTAGCCGAGGCTCTTCTCGGCGAACTCCGGGTGGTCGGTGAGCTGCTGGGAGTAGTACCAGGAGCCCATCAGCTCGAAGCCGGCCTTGCCGGAGGCGACGAGCTGGACGGAGCCGGCGTTGGTGTACTTCACGGAGTCGTAGTTCTTGCCGAAGGCCCCGGCGTCGACCAGTTCCCTGATCATGTCCAGTGCCTTCCTGCTGTCCGGGCTCTCCCAGGCGCTCTTGTCGCCGCCGACGGCCTTCGCGAACAGCTCGGGGCCGGCCACGCGGTCGTAGAGGTACTGGAACCACATCTGGGTCGGCCAGACGTCGCCGCCGCCGAGCGCGATCGGGGTGACGCCCTTGTCCTTCAGCTTGCCGACGGCGTCGAGGAGTTCGTCCCAGGTCTTCGGCGGCTGCACGCCCGCTTCGTCGAGGACCTTCTTGTTGTGGAAGAGCAGGACGGGCTGGGTGCCGCGCATCGGGACGCCGTACGGCTTGCCGTCGACCACCGCGTTGTTGAACACGGACGGCAGGAACTTGTTCTCCAGCTCCGGGTTCTTCTTGATGAAGTCGTCGAGCGGCAGCAGGAGACCGGCCTTGACGAACGGCTTGATGCTGCCGCCGCCCCAGTTGAAGAAGACGTCCGGGGCCTGCGGGGTGTTGATGATCGTCTGCAGCTTCTTCTGGTAGTCCGCACCGGGGATGGTGTCGAGGACGACCTTGACGTCGGACGTCTTGTTGAACTTCTCGACGAGCTGCTTCTCGACCTTGTTGGTGGCGTCCCCGTAGACCAGGACATGGATCTTGCCGTCGGACCCCGAGCCCCCGTCGCCGTCGCCGCAGGCCGAGAGGGTCAGCGCGAGGGTGAGCGTCGCACCGCAGGCGACCAGTCTGGGCAAGCGCGCACGTGTCTTCATCGTTCGCCTTTCGAAAGTTTCGGCATCATCGCCGAAAGTCCATGCGGTGGGACAGTAGGTCAGAGCCCACATCCGGTCAACGGTCGAGTCGCTACTCGACCGAACCGTTACCGATCGGCCGTGACCTATCCTGCGTTCATGCACGAAGACGAAGAGGTGAGCGGCAGAGTCACATTGGCGGCGGTAGCGAAAGAAGCCGGTGTCTCCATGCCGACAGTTTCGAAGGTGCTCAACGGACGCTCGGACGTCTCCCGCACCACCCGCGCCAAGGTGGAGCATCTGCTGGAGGTCCACGGCTACCGCCGGCGGGCCCAGGCGGCGTCGCGCTCCCCGCTCATCGAGCTCGTCTTCCACGAACTGGAGAGCGTCTGGGCGATGGAGCTGATCAGGGGGGTGGAGAACGTCGCCCGGGACAACCGGGCGACCGTGGCGCTCACGGAGAGCGGCACCCGGCACACCCCCGGCCCCGACTGGCTGCCCGGTGTGCTGCAACGCCGGCCGATCGGCGTGGTACTGGTCTTCTCGACCCTGCGGGAGGACGTCAAACGACGGCTCAGGGCGGCGGCCATCCCGATCGTCATCGTCGACCCGGCGGGCGACCCGGACCCGGACGTGCCCTCGGTCGGCTCCGCGAACTGGTCGGGCGGCCTGGCCGCCACCCGCCACCTCACGGACCTCGGGCACGAGCGCATCGCGATCGTCACCGGGCCCGAGGACATGCTGTGCTCGCTGGCCCGCCTGGACGGCTACCGCTCGGCGATGTCGATGGCGGGCCTGGAGTGCGACCCGCGGCTGATGCGCTTCGGCGACTTCCATGTGCAGGGCGGCTACGAGCACGCCATGGACCTGCTGGAGGGACCCGACCGCCCCACGGCCGTCTTCGCGGGCAGCGACCTCCAGGCACTCGGCGTCCTGGAGGCGGCCCGGGTCAGGGGACTGCGCGTGCCCGAGGACCTGTCGGTGGTCGGCTACGACGACGTGCCGCTCGCGCAGTGGTCGAGCCCGCCGCTCACCACGGTCCACCAGCCGCTGCGGACCATGGCCGAGGAGGCCGCCCGCATGCTGCTCCGCCCCGACGCCCCCGGCGCCGCGGCCCAGCGCATCGAACTGGCCACCCACTTGGTGGTGCGTCAGAGCACGGCCCCGCCGCGGAGGAGCTGACGCACGACCGGCGCGACGGCTCCGGTCGGCGGGAGCCGCAGGCCACCCGTGCTGTGGGTCGTACGCAGGCGGGAGGGGCCGCGCCCACGCGCGGACCGCCCGGAGCCGGGTCCGCCCCCGTCCCCTCCTAGGCGCGGGGGCGGACCCGGCGGGCGGCGGGGAGGTTCCCCGCCGCGGATTCCCGTCAGGCGCCGGGCAGGACACCCGTCCGGGCCACCTCGGCGTACCAGCGGGCGCTGGCCTTCGGGATCCGCGTGCTGGTCGGGTAGTCCACGTAGACCGCTCCGAAACGCTTGCTGTAGCCGTGCGCCCACTCGAAGTTGTCCAGCAGGGACCACAGGAAGTACCCCCGGACGTCGGCGCCGTCCGCGATGGCCCGGTGGACGGCGGCCAGGTGGTCGTGGACGTACGCGATCCTGGCCGGGTCGTTGACCTGCCCCTCCGGGTCGGCGTAGTCGTCGAACGCCGCGCCGTTCTCGGTGATGACCAGGGGCGTGCGCGGGAAGTCGTCCGACAGCCGGCGCAGCAGGTCGTACAGCCCGGTGGCGTCGACGGCCCAGCCCATGGCGGTGGTGGGGCCGGGCGGTTGGTGGAAGGAGACCCTGTCGGCGGCCGGCCACGGGCTGTGCGGGCTGTTGCCGTGCCCGTCGGAGTTGTGGGTGCCGCTGCCGTCCGTCTCGGAGACCAGCGTGGGCGTGTAGTAGTTGACGCCGAGGAAGTCCAGCGGCTGGTGGATCCGCTCCAGGTCCCCGTCGGCCACGAAGGACCAGTCGGTCAGGCTCGCGGTGTCCTTGAACAGGTCCTCCGGATAGGCGCCCTGGAGCATCGGGCCGGTGAAGACCCGGTTGGCGAGGGCGTCGATGCGGCGCGCCGCGTCCACGTCGGCCTCCCGCGTGGTCAGCGGGCGGACGTGGTGGATGTTCAGCGTGACGGAGCACTGCGTGCCGGTCGGCGTCCGGTCGCGCACCGCCTGGACGGCGAGGCCGTGGGCCAGGTTGAGGTGGTGCGCGGCGCGCAGCGCGGCCACCGGGTCGGTGCGGCCGGGGGCGTGCACCCCGGAGCCGTAGCCCAGGAAGGCGCTGCACCAGGGCTCGTTGAGGGTGGTCCAGGTCTTCACCCGGTCACCGAGGGCGTCGGCGGCGAGGGCCGCGTACTCGGCGAAGCGCTCGGCGGTGGCGCGCTCCGGCCAGCCGCCGGCGTCCTCCAGCTCCTGCGGCAGGTCCCAGTGGTAGAGGGTCGCGACGGGCTGGATGCCCTTCTCGAGCAGCTCGTCGACCAGACGCCGGTAGAAGTCCAGCCCCTTCTGCACGGCCGGACCGCGCCCGGTGGGCTGTATCCGGGGCCAGGCCAGGGAGAACCGGTAGGCGCCCAGGCCGAGTTCGGCCATGAGTGCGACGTCCTCGCGCCAGCGGTGGTAGTGGTCGGTGGCGATGTCACCGGTGTCGCCGTTGCGGACCCGTCCCGGCGTCCTGGCGTAGGTGTCCCAGATCGACGGAGTGCGCCCGTCCTCGGCGGCCGCCCCCTCGATCTGGTACGAGGCGGTCGCGGAGCCCCAGAGGAAGCCCGCGGGGAAGGTGCGGGTGCCGTCGATGCCGGACTCGCTCTGCTGTGCAGCGGTGACCACGTAAGTCCTTTCAGAAGTGGGGCCGTTCGCGTGGCGCGAAGGGCCGACACGGATGAGCGGGCCCGGCGGGGTGCGGCCGGGCCGGGGTGCGGGGGGTCAGCCCTTGACGGCGCCGGCCATGATGCCGCTGACGATCTGCCGTCCGAAGACGATGAACATCGCCAGCAGCGGGAGCGTGCCGAGCAGCGCGCCCGCCATGATCAGCGACTGGTCGCGGACGTAGCCCGCGCTGAGCTGGGTGAGGGCGACCGGAACCGTCGGGTTGGTCATGTCGAGGACCACGAACGGCCAGAAGAAGTCGTTCCACGCGTGCACGAACGTGATCATGAACAGGACGGCCATGGCGGGCCGCGCCACCGGGAGCACGATGCTCCAGAAGATGCGCAGCGAGTGCGCCCCGTCGACGCGTCCGGCCTCGACCAGCTCGTCCGGCAGCGCCTCCGACAGGTACTGGCGCATGAAGAACACACCGACCGCGCTGACCAGCGTCGGGAAGATGACGGCGGGCAGCTGCTGCGACCAGCCCAGCTCGGACATCATCATGAACAGCGGGACGACACCGAGCTGCGGCGGCACCATCATCGTGCCGATCACCAGCATCAGCAGGATGTTGCGGCCCTTGAACCGCAGCTTGGCGAAGGCGAATCCGGCCAGCGTCGCGAACATCACCGTGGACAGGGCGATCACCCCGGCCACGATCAGGCTGTTGATCATGGCCTTGCCCATGGCCGCCTCGTCCCACGCGCGGGCGAGATTGCTGAACAGGTTGGGGCCGGGCAGGAACGGCGGCGGGGTCTGGCTGACCCGGGTGTTGTCCGTCGACGCCGCCACCATCGTCCAGTACAGCGGGAAGATCGACAGGATCGCCATGACGGCGAGCAGGACGTAGGCGAGCGGTCCCGCGTGGTGCTGTCGGCCGGCGCGCATGCGCAGCAGCCGTCGGCGGACGCCGCGGCCGGTCGGCGGTACGGGGGTCCGGGCCGGGGTGTCCGTCCGGACCGGGAGGCTCTGAGTGGTCATGTGGGCTCCAGGTCAGGACGAACGGGCCCGCAGGCGCTTGATCAGGCGCTGCACGGCGAAGGCGAGGACGAGCAGCAGGAACATCGCCCAGGCGACGGTCGCCGAGCGGCCCATCTGGTAGTTCTTCCAGCCCTCCTCGTACAGCAGCAGACCCAGCGTCTGGTACTGGTTGTCGGCACCGCCGGTCACACCGTTGGGGCCCTGGCCGAAGATCAGCGGCTCACCGAAGAGCTGGGTGGCGCCGATCGTGGACAGCACGATCGTGAAGACGATCGTGGAACGGATCCCGGGCACGGTGACGTTCGTGAACTGCTTCCAGCGGGAGGCGCCGTCGATGGACGCCGCCTCGTAGCGTTCGGCGGGGATGGCCTGCATCGCCGCCAGGTAGAGCAGTGCGTTGTACCCGGTCCAGCGCCAGATGACGATGGTGGAGATCGCGAACTGCGAGGGCCACTTCTCGGCCTCCCAGTCCAGCGGGTCGATGCCCACCGAGCCGAGCGCCCAGTTGATCATGCCGAAGTCACGTTCGTAGATCATGGTGAAGACGAGCGCGGCGGCGGCGACCGACGTGGCGTACGGGACGAGGGACGCGACCCGGAAGAACAGCGAGGCGCGCATCCGGTAGTTGAGCAGGTGCGCCAGACCGAGCGCCATCAGCAACTGCGGCACCGTCGAGAGGACACCGATGGTGATCGTGTTCGTGAGCGCGTTCCAGAAGCGCTCGTCCTTCCACAGCTCGGTGTAGTTGTCGAGGCCCACCCACTCCCGCACGTCGAGCGTGGCCAGCTCCACGTGGTGCAGGGAGATCCACGAGGTGTAGACGAGCGGGTAGAAGCTGAACGCCGCGAAGACCACGAAGAACGGCGCGACGAACGCGTACGGCGCGCCCTTGACGTCCAGCCGGTGCAGCAGGGAGCCGCGCCGCCGGGTGGACGAGCCGTCGCCCGTGGGGCCGGGCGGGGCCGGCGGCTCCTCGCCGGCCAGGGCCTTGGTGGTGGAGGTGGCCACCGGACTTCCTTCCTGAGAGGGGGTGGGTCAGCCGGTTCCCGGGCCCGCGGCGAGCGCGCGGGCCCGGGAGGCTGCGGGGCACCGGGTCAGCCGACGGCCTTCTCGATGCGCCCCGTGGTGGTCTCCCACGCCTCGTCACGCTCGGTGCCCTGCTCGATCAGGGCCAGGCCCTGGGAGAAGGTGTCCTTGATGGTGCCGTCCTTGCGGCCGAGGACCTGCTTGTCCGGGATCTCCTGCGCGGCGGCGCCGAAGATCTCGCCGATCGGCGCGTTGCTGAAGTACTCCGACTTGGCGTTCTTCACGTCGGGGTTCTCCAGGGCCTCCTTGGAGGAGGGGATGTTGCCTATCTCCTTGAAGATGTGGGCCTGCTGCTCCGGCGCCGTCAGCCAGGCCACCAGCTTCTTGGCCTCCTCCTTCACCGGGCTCTGCTCGATCACACCGAGGAAGGAACCGCCCCAGTTGGCGCCCTTGGGAGCCCGGGCGACGTCCCACTTGCCCTTGTTGGCGTCGCCGGCCTTCTCACTGATGTGGCTGAGCATCCACGCGGGGCACACGGCCGTCGCGAACGTGCCGTTGGCCAGACCGGGATCCCAACCCGGCTGGAACTGGCGGAGCTTGGCCGTCAGCCCGCCCTCGGCGGCGTCGGCGGAGAGCTTCCAGGCGTCCTGGACGACCGGGTTCGTCTCGTAGATCAGGTCGCCCTTCTCGTTGTAGTACTGCTCCGGGTGGCCGTAGACCATGGCGTTGAACAGGCCGCTGGAGGAGTCCATGTAGGCGACCTTGCCGCCCTTGAAGTCCTTCTTGAAGGTGCGCCCCACCTCGACGTACTTGCTCCAGTCGCCCGCCCAGAGCTTGCCGACGTCCTCGCGGTCGGTGGGCAGGCCGGCCTTCTCGAAGTAGTCCTTGCGGTAACAGACGGCCATCGGGCCGATGTCGGTGCCCAGGCCCAGCACCTTGCCGTCCTCGGTGCTGATCTGGGACTCCTTCCACGGCAGGAAGTGGTCGGTGCCCGCCACGTCGGAGAAGTCCGCGAACTTGTCGGCCTGGGTCTGCGTGATCTCCTTGGCCCGGCCGATCTCGATGCCCTGGATGTCCTTCAGGCCCTTGCCGCCGGCGAGCCTGGTCTGCAGCGCGGTGTAGTAGGTCTGCTCGTCACCGGCGATCTCCGCCTTGATCGTGACGTCGGGGTTCTCCTTCTCGTACTGCTCGAGCAGGCCGGTCTCCTTCAGGCCCATGACGCCGAACAGGCCCATGGTGATGGTGACCTTGCCGTTCTTCTTGCCGCCGCCCGTGACCGAGTCGTCGCCGCTGCTGCATCCAGCGACGAGGGCCAGCGCGCTGACGGCCGCAGCTGCTGCCGCCAGCCTCTTTCCGCGCAACGATCCGAGACTGCTCATGGTTCTCCTCCCAACGGCCTGCGCAGACGTGTCGGACGGACACGAAAACGATGACCGCAGCGGCTCCGGCGAGTGGTGGGAACGTGCCCAACTCTGGGTGGGCACGTTCCCAGCGATGGATGGCAGACTCGCCGCAGCGAGCTCGTCTGTCAATGACTTGAACGCAACGAACGGCCCTCCCGCGCGATTTGCGTTCCTGTCGCATGCTGGGCGGGCCCCCTCCGAGGCCCTGCCGTCTGCCAGAATTGGCGCTGGTCACCTACGCGACAGGAGACTGCCGCGGATGCAGGGAGGGGAGCGCATGGCTGGGAACCGCCGTCCGACCATCAAGACGGTCGCCGCCCGTGCCGGTGTGGGGCGGACGACGGTGTCCCGCGTCGTGAACGGCTCGGAACTGGTCAGCGCCGAGGCGCGCTCCAGGGTCCTCGCGGCGATCAAGGAGCTCAACTACGTGCCGAACTCCGTCGCCCGCGGTCTGGTGACCAGCCGGACCGACGCGGTGGCGCTCGTCATCCCCGAGTCCGCGAGCCGGCTCGGTTCGGAGCCCTTCTTCGCCGCCCTCATCAGGGGCGTCAGCCAGGCCCTCGCCGACAGCCGCATCCAGCTCCAGCTGATGCTCGTCCGGGACCAGGCGGAGCGGGAGCAGCTGACCGAGTCGGTGGCGACCCGCCGCGTCGACGGTGTCCTGCTGGTGTCCGTGCACTCCGACGACCCGCTGCCCGCCATGCTGGAGGAGATGGGCCTGCCCACGGTCCTGGCCGGCCGCCGCGACGCCGACGAGGCGCTGAGCTACGTGCACGCGGACAACACCGGCGGTGCGACACAGGCGGTCCGCCACCTCCTCGGCAGTGGCCGGAAAAAGGTGGCCACGATCGCCGGCCCGCTGGACATGGACGTCGGCCGCAGCCGCCTGGAGGGCTGGCGGACAGCGCACGAGGAGGCCGGTGTGCCCGTCCGCCAGGACCTCGTCGAGGTGGGCGACTTCAGCTGGGAGAGCGGATCCCGGGCGATGCGTTCGCTTCTTGAACGAGCCCCCGATCTCGACGCCGTCTTCGCGGCCTCCGACCTCATGGCGATCGGCGCCCTGGAGGAACTGCGCCGTCAGAAGCGGAAGGTGCCGGACGACGTGGCGGTCGTCGGCTTCGAGGACTCCCCGCACGCCCGCTGGACCGACCCGCCGCTGACCACGGTCCGTCAGCCGGTGGAGGAACTGGGCGGCGCGATGGTCCGCATCCTCTCCGAGATCACCGAACCGGGCGCCGCCCGGCAGCAGTTGATGCTGCCGACGGAGCTGGTCGTGCGGGAGTCGTCCGGGGGGTCTTCCGACGACAGGACGGACGGCGCCGGCGACGGCGGGCGGTGACGGCTTCCCGTCAGCCCGTAGGCCGTGTCCGTCGAGCCCCGCCTGCCGTCCGGTGTCCGGACCGCAGGCGGGGCTTGCCGCACACGGCCTAGGCGTCCTGCGTACGGGAGCGGCGCTCGGCGCGGCGGCGCAGGTGCAGCGGCAGTACGTACCAGCACAGGCCGAACCACAGCATGACGCCGCCCACGAGTATCTCCGCCAGCACGCCCGGCACGACGAAGCGGAGGATCAGCAGGAGCGTGCAGCCGATGGTCAGCGCCAGCAGGACCATGCCGCACATCATCAGACGCCCCGCGGCCTCCACCATCTCGTCCTTCATGCGCTGACCGGACAGGAAGCGGTGGATGGACACGGGCGCTATCAGCGATCCGGTGGCCGACGCGCCGAGCACCACGGTCGCGACGTAGATGCCGCGGTCCAGCGTCCCCAGCTCCCGGAACAGGGGGGTGAACGCCACGCTGAGCAGGAAGCCGAAGAGGATCTGCACCCCGGTCTGGGCGACGCGCGTCTCCTGCAGGACCTCGTTCCAGCGGCGGTTGACCCGCTCCTGCGCCGTCTCGGGCGCATCGGTGCCAGGCGTCGCAGGCGGGCTGTCGTGCCCTCCGCGGCCGGGGCCGTCGGTGGATCCGGGCTCGACGGACCGCTCGGTGATTGTCATGCATCCTCCCCTGGTCAGGGAGTCCTTTTGCCCCACGCGCGCGTCTTCATGCAGGTGGGAGCCTTTCTGCTGCCGGCCGCGCGGATTTGAGTCTCTCCCTGGGAGAGGGTCCACGCTGGGGTCATGAACAGCAACGAATTCGACGGACGCACCGCCGTGGTGACGGGCGGGACCCAGGGCACCGGACGGGCGACGGCGCACCGGCTGCGGGAGGCCGGCGCGCGGGTCGTCACGATGGCCCGCACGGCACCCGAAACCCCGGACCCGCTCTTCGTAGCGGCCGATCTGAGCACCGAGGAAGGCGCCGCCTCCGCCGCCGCCCAGGCCGTGGAGCGGATCGGGGTGCCGGACGTCCTCATCCACGTCGTGGGCGGCTCCAGCTCCCCGGCCGGTGGCTTCACGGCGCTCACCGAGAAACACTGGGCGGAGGAACTGGCGCTCAACCTGCTCTCCTCGGTGCGCCTGGACCGGGCCCTGGTGCCCGCGATGGCGGACCGCGGCTCGGGCGCCGTGGTGCACGTGACCTCGATCCAGCGCCGGATGCCGCTGTACGAGTCGACCCTGGCGTACGCGTCCGCGAAGGCGGCCCTGGCCGCCTACAGCAAGGGCCTGGCGAACGAGGTCGCCCCGAGCGGCGTACGGGTCAACTCGGTGGCCCCCGGCTTCATCCGCACCGACGCCGCCGAGCGGTTCCTGGCCCGGCACATGCGGGAGAGCGGTCTGAGCCGGGAGGCGGCGCTGGAGGAGCTGATGCGGTCACTGGGCGGCATCCCGCTGGGGCGGCCCGCGGAACCGGAGGAGGTCGCCGAGGTCATCGCCTTCCTGGCCTCGGACCGCGCCGCAGCGGTCGCCGGCACCGAGTACGCCGTGGACGGCGGCACCGTCCGCGCCCTGTGACGCCCGCCGAGCACAGCGACCCGCAGAGGAGGAGACACGAGACCACGGCGAACACCCCGAACGACGACACCCCGCCCCCGCACGGCGCGGACGGCACGGTGCAAGAACCACGGGAATTCGTGGAGACGTACTTCGCGGCCGCGAAGGGCCCTGACCAGGAGCGGCACCTCTCGCTGTTCGGCGCGAGGGCCGTCGTCCACGACGAGGGGCGCAGCCACGAAGGGCTCGCCGCGGTGCGGCGCTGGCGGGACGAGGTCCCGCCGGTCCGCTACGACCTGCGCGAGGTCACCGGCACACCGGCGGCCTTCCGGGCCCTCACCGAGGTCGCCGGTGACTTCCCCGGCAGCCCGGCCACCCTGTGCTTCACCTTCGAACGCGACGAGCAGGGCAGGATCACCCGGCTGGAGATCACACCCTGACACCGGCACCCGTGCCGGGGGACGACGCCGAGGACGAGGAGGACCCGTGGGCGGCGACAGACTGACGATCGGCGAGTTCTCGCGCATCACGCATGTGAGCATCCGTGCCCTGCGCCGCTACCACGAACAGGACCTGCTCGTCCCGGCGGAGGTCGACCCGGTCACGGGCTACCGGTACTACGCGCCCGAGCAGGTGCGGCCCGCGCTGACCATCCGGCGATTCCGCGATCTCGACCTCCCACTGGCGGACCTGCGGCGCTTCCTGCGCGCCGAGTCCGCCGGCGCGAGCGCGGCCGGGCACGAGACGGCACAGCAGGTGGTGTCGGCCCACCTGCGCCGGCTGGAGGACCGGCTCGGCCGGACCCAGCGGGCGGTCGAGGCGCTGCGCGAACTCCTCGACCCGGAGGCCGAACGCACGGTGAGCCGGGACGACCTGCCGCCGCAGCAGGTGTTCGCCGTGTCCCTCGACGTCCCGCCGGGCGCCGACCTGAGCTGGTACGACGCGGCCATGCGGGACCTGGACGCGGCGGCCGGCCGGCGCCCGGTGCTGCCGCCGGGCGGCCGGTACGCGCACGAGCTGTTCACGGAAGGCCACGGCCACGCCACGGTCTACGCGCCCGCCGAGCTGCCGCTGCCCGCGGACGCGCCGGCCACCGTCCGTGAACTCCGGCTGCCCCCGCGCAGCGCGGTCGTCGCCACCCACGCGGGGCCCCACGACGACCTCGACCTGACCTACAGCGCCCTCGGCTCCTACGCCGCCCGCAACGGACTGCGCACCCAGAGCCTCATCGAGGAGGTCTACCTGGTGGGCCCACGGGACACCGACGAGCCCGAGCACTGGCGCACCCTGGTCGCCTGGCTGGTCGACCCCGACTGACCGGACGGATACCGCGACCTCGCCCGCGAGCGCCTCGCCGAACCGGGCGCGGGGTGCCCGTCCGGCCGGTACTGTCGGCTCCCACCGAGCCGGTACGACCAGGAGGCCCTCATGGCCGAACAGCCCCTTGGAGCGCACTTCGTGGCCGAGCCGATCGAGCTTCCCGACGGCCGGCGGATCCGCGTCAGCGCCTACCCCGACGGCAGCATCCGCTTCAGCGTGGACGGACTGCCGTACGTCCTCACCGAGGCGTATCTGAGCGGGAACCCGAAGACCGACAAGGCGGTCGTGAAGCTCTCGCCCGGCAGGCAGGGCAGCGCCGCGGCGTACAACTACGCCGAGGAACTGGCCGAGCGGAACCGCGCGTAGCAGCCGAGGGGAGCCCGCCGCCCCGACTCAGACGACCTGGACGTCCAGGCGAGCGGCCACGGAGGTGAGGGCCGGGCCCAGGGGGAGTGCGACCCGGGTGACGGCGTGCCGGTCGCCGCGGGTCGGGTCCCGGTTGACGATCAGGACCGGCTTGCCCGCCTCGGCGGCCCGCCGTACGAACCGCAGCCCGGACATCACCGTCAGCGAGGAGCCCAGGACCAGCAGCGACGCCGCCTCGTCGACCAGCGTGCGGCAGTGCCCGACCCGCGCCGGGGGCACGTTCTCGCCGAAGAACACCACGTCCGGCTTGAGGACGCCGCCGCAGCGCGTGCAGGGCAGGACCTGGAAGTCCCGGACCTGCTCGTCGGTGAGGTCGGCGTCACCGTCCGGGTTGATCGCGGCGGCCACCGGGTCGAAGCCCGCGTTGGCCTCCTCGAGCCGGAGGGCGAGTTCGGCGCGCGGGCTGTACGTCCCGCAGGACAGGCAGATCACCCGCTGGAGGCTCCCGTGCAGCTCCACGACGTCCGCGCTGCCCGCGGCCTGGTGCAGACCGTCGACGTTCTGGGTGATCACGCCCCTCAGCAGACCGTGCCGCCCGAACGCGGCGACGGCCCGGTGGCCGGCGTTGGGGTGGGCCCGCCCGAAGGTGCGCCAGCCGAGGTGGCTGCGCGCCCAGTAACGGCGCCGGGCCGGGGCGCTGGACGTGAACTCCTGGTACGTCATCGGGGTGTGGCGGCTGAGGCTGCCGCCCTCGCCCCGGTAGTCGGGGATGCCGGACTCGGTGGAGATGCCCGCCCCGCTGAGCACCAGTACCCCGCCCGTGTCCAGGGCGTCGACGACCGGCTCGAGGTCCGTGGTGCCGGCCGGCCAGTCCTCGGCCGGCGTCCAGACGAGAGTGGGGCGCATCCGCATGCCGCAAGAGTACGCAGCGGCGCCGCCCGACGGTCCGTGCCCCGGCGCCGCAGGGGCTCCCCGCCCACCCGGGACGGCGGCCCGGCGTCCAGCCGAGGTCCGGTCCTGGCCGGCTCGTCCGCGTCGAGCGGGGCGGGAGCGACCGCGCGGCCCTCCGTGGCCGGTCCCCGCGAGATCCGGTGGGCCCGGTTCACGCGGAGGCCGGCGGCCGTACGGCGTCACGGTCGCGGCGGGGCGTCTTCAGCCCGGAGCGCCGGTGCCGGCCGGGTGGGACGAGCAGGAGCCCCGGACAGGTCGCGCCGCGAGCCGCGGCTCGCCGGAAGCCGTCTCGATCCCGAAGGCGGTCTCCACAAGGGCGGGCACCAGGCCGTGGGGCATGGTCGGGCCGACCGGCTGGGCGGGTGGCCGGACGGCGGGTCCCTCGCGTCACGGACGACGATCTCGTGCTGGTTCTCCGGCAGGGGGCCGCCGCCGTCACCACCGCGTGGTGGCCGGTGAGGGACCGCTGCGCCTGCCGCTCGGCTCGGACTCGCACGCCTCGCCACCGCCGAGGCGCAGGCGCAGGCACTCCAGGACAACCTGGGACGCCACCGCGGCCACCGCACCCGCGACGGACGTCCCCGCCACGGCGTAGCGGAGGACCAGTGCCACCGGCCGGGCAGGGGCCCCGGCCGCCCCGGTGCCTACCGCGCGGTGCGGAAGCGGAAGGCGCCCTCCGCGCCGCCCAGCGTGAGCCAGGTGTCCTCCTCGTGCCGGACCAGGCGCAGCGCCACCCGGGAGCAGTGGGCGCACCGCGCGGTCAGACCCGGGTCCGGCCCGTACACGTGCAGCTCGGCCAGGGGGCCGGTCGAGCCGCAGTCCGGGCAGCGCCACCAGGCCTGGGTCACATCGACGGAGAAGAGGTCCGACAGCGGTCCGGCCAGGCTGTTGCCGTCGAGATGCGGGGAGAGCTCTGTCATGTGGTGCCTCCAGGCGCGGCCGGCCGGGGGAGCGGGGCTCACCCGAACCGTTCGGTACGGATCGTGGCGGGGTCCTGCCCCACCGACGTCAGCAGATCGGCGGCGGCCTCGACGAAACGGGTGGGCCCGCAGACGTGGACGGTCCCGGCCGGCGTGAGCCGCTCGAGCACCGGCTCCAGATCGGCCGCCATGAGCCGCCCCGCGGCTCGGGTGCCGCCGGAGGGAGCCTGCCGGGTGTAGAGGAAGCGGACGTCTAGGGCGGGACCGGGGCGCCCGAGCTCCTCGCGATACCAGACGTCGGGCTCGCCGCGCACGGAGTGGACCAGCTGGAACGGGCTCGCGGAGGCCGCCTGCCGGTGGGCGCGGACCATGGCCATCAGAGGGACGACCCCGGAGCCGCCTGCCACCAGGAGGACGGGCTCGTCCTGCCCGGGCCGCCACACGAACCAGTTCCCGAGGGGGCCGCGCACCTCCACGGACGCCCCGATCCGCAGATCGTCCGCCAGATAGGGGGACACCTCACCGCCGGACACGGGCTGCACGCCCAGCTCCACACGGTCGCCGTCGGCCGGCGCGGCCAGCGAGTAGCTGCGCGCCGCCTGATAGCCGTCGTCGGCGGTGAGCCGCACATCGAGGTGCTGCCCGGCCAGGTGCCCCGGCCAGCCCGGCGCATCGAACACCAGGGTGCGGGCGGTGGCCGTCTGGTCCTCACGCCCGACGAGCCGGGCCGTGCGCCAGGGGAGGGGCATGGTCAGTCCCCCCAGTGGCGCTGCTCCCGCCAGGGGTCGCCGTAGTCGTGGTAGCCGGCGGTCTCCCAGAACCCCGGCTCGTCGTCGTGCGTCAGCCGCAGACCGCGCACCCACTTCGCGGACTTCCAGAAGTACAGGTGCGGCACCAGCAGACGGGCCGGGCCGCCGTGCTCGGGGGAGAGAGGGTAGTCGTCGTAGCCGTGCACGAGCCACGCCTTGCCGTCGAGGAGGTCCTCCAGGGGCAGATCGGTGGTGTATCCGCCGAAGCTGTGGGCCACGGCGTACTCGGCGGCGGTCTCCACCTCCTCGAGCAGCGTGTCGAGGCTGACCCCGCGCCATCGGGTGTCGAACTTCGTTCAGCGGGTCACGCAGTGGATGTCGTGCACGGACTCCTCCTGCGCGAGGGCCATCATCTCGTCCCACGTCCACCGGCGTTCCTCGCCGCTCTCCGTGGTGACCGTGAACGTCCAGGCCTCCGTGGGCACCCGCGGGGGTGGGTCCCGCCGAGAGGACCGGGAACGACTCCGTCGGGTACTGCCCGGGCGGCAGGCGGTCGGTGGGCGACGTGGAACGCCTGCGGCCGTGGAATCCGGGTGAAAATGAACTCACGACTTGTCTCCCTGAACGGTGACACGTCAGCCCGCGCGAAGGACCCGTTCCTCACACTATTGGGCAGGCGGCCGCCGTCGGCCACTCGCCGGCCGGCCCCCGTCCGGGACGGGCGGCGTCAGACTTCCGTCACCTGATACCTCCGAGGATGCCCCGGCCTTCAGGCCTGGAGGAATCGGACCCCTGCGGAGCAGGGCGAGGAAGGAGCCATCGCCGTCAGGGCGATTGGTCGTCGCCGTCCACGGTGGTGAGGGCGACCTCAAGCAGATGCAGGATCTCGGAGTTGAGGGACCGCCGGTCGGCGCGGGCCGCTTCAACGAGGCGTGCGTGCAGTTCCGTAGGCAGGCGGAGAGAGATCCGCTTCTCATCGTCCATGCTAAAATCATGCCATGACGACACCACGGAAGCAGCAGGAGGCTGCCGGGCACGCTCGGTACACCTACCGACTGCGCGTGTCGTCGACCGCCCGCACCGCCCTGCTCGCCGAGTGGGACCGCTGCCGGTGGACCTGGAACGAATGCGTCGCCAAGTCCCGGCAGATACACGCCCACAACCGCGCACACCCGGACGACAAGCTGACGTGCGGCCCGGCCCAGCTCGACAAGATGCTGACCGAAGCCCGCGCCACATTGTCGTGGCTCCGCGACGGTGCTTCGGTGCCGCAGCAGCAGGCCGTCCGGGACTTCGCCAAGGCGAGGTCCAAGGCACTGAAGGACATCGAGAAGCGGTTGCCGGCCCGCCAGCGCGCGGGCATGCCCAGGGTGAAGAAGAAGCGTGAGGCGCTGCCGACGCTGAACTACACCACGCGGGGATTCCGGCTGAAGGACAAACGTCTGCACCTCGCGGGCGGGATCGTGCTCACGGTGGTGTGGTCGCGGGACCTGCCCTGCGCACCGTCCTCGGTGCGCGTGTACCGCGACAGCGTCGGGCACTGGTACGCGTCGTTCGTCGTCGCCACCCAAGCCCAGCCGCTCCCGGCCACGGGCCGTGTCCTCGGCGTGGACTGGGGCGTCAAGGAGACCGCGACCACCACGTCCGACGCCCACGACCTCCCCCACACCCAGCATGGGAAGAACGCCGCACACAAACTCGCCCGCTACCAGCGGATGATGGCCCGCCGCAAGGCCGCACGCGGGCAGGCCGCGTCCAGGGGCTACCGGCAGGCGCAGCTGCGGGCCGCGAAGCTGCACAAGAAGGTCGCCCGGCAGCGGCAGGACACCGCCCGCAAATGGGCCAAGTCCGTGGTCCGCGACCACGACGCGATCGCCGTCGAGGACTTCCGGCCGAAGTTCCTCGCCAAGTCCACGATGGCGCGCAAGGCGGCGGACGCCGCGATCGGCGCCACCAAGACGGCCCTGATCGAGATGGGTCGCAAGCACGGGCGGGACGTCCGCCTCGTCAATCCCGCACATACCACCATGGACTGCGCGTCGTGCGGAGCGAGAACCAAGCACGCACTTCCTCTTTCGGAACGTACCTACACCTGCACCGCGTGCGGAGTCGTGTCCCCCAGGGACAAGAACTCCGCCCGCGTGATGCTCGTCCGGGCTGGTCTCAACCCGGCTGGTGCCGAG
>NZ_JBEYXR010000039.1:0-51654 GCF_040645135.1 Streptomyces sp. NPDC046859 | reverse complement strand
GCGCGGCCAGCGACACGAACGCCGTCTCCACCCCGGCGTAGCCGCGGCCCTCCCACAGCAGCCGGGCCGCCTTGTGGACCTCGGCGTTGCTGACGCGCGCGTCAGGGGCTGACGTCTGCGCGCCCGCAGTGTCCACGCCGGTCCCGTGTCCGCGATGCGAGACCTGTCCGGAAAGTTATTGACCCACGTGGTGGACGTCTGCTGAACTCCCGTGTCATGAACCCGCGCGTGGAGCTCACTCGGCGGCGCCACATCGATCTGGCGCACGTCTCCAGCGCGTTTTGTTGTCGCTGACCCGGTAAGTGGTCCCCGGCGGCAACCGGTGCGCACCGACGGTGCGCGTCGTGCGGAGGCGGTCCGAAACCGCCCGTAATGCAGCGTCGCCCTGCGGGATCGCCGTGTCCGCCTCCTGAGCGACTGCTCCTCCGGCCTGACCTCTCCGCGCTGTCCGCACAGGCTGAACTTCGGTCTCCCCCCGCGTCGCCATCGCACCGACTGCCCGATCTCCCGTCGATCGGCTCGCGAGTCGGCCGTTCACTCACGCTCTCCGCACGGAGCACCCAGCTCTCAGCTATGCGCTCGCTTCCTCCCGAGAAGGACTCCCTCATGCCTGTGTCCATCCGTAAGCTCACCGGCCGCATCGGCGCGGTCGTCGAGGGCGTCGATCTCACGGCGACCCCCGATCTCTCGACGGTCACGGCGCTCCGTGACGCCCTCGACGAACACAAGGCGATCGTCTTCGATCACGTCAACCTCGACAACGCCGGCCAGGAGCGCGTAGCCCGGTGGTTCGGCGAACTCACCACCGCCCATCCCAACGTGGCGGCCGCCGACGGCACGACGAACGTGCTCGCCGTGGACAGCGAGACGTCCAAGGCCAACGAGTGGCACACGGACGTATCCTTCGTGATCAACCCGCCGCAGCTCACCACGCTCCGGTCGATCGTGACCACGCCGTACGGCGGAGAGACGCTCATCGCGAACGCCGCCGCGGCCTACCGCGATCTGCCCGAACCGCTGCGGGCGCTCGCGGACTCGCTGCGCGTCGTGCACACCAACCAGTACGACTACGCCCGCCCTTCGGCCACGACGGCGCAGCGGCAGGAGTACGACCGCGTCTTCGTCTCGACGCCCTACGAGGCCGAGCACCCGGTCGTGCGACTGCATCCGCTGACGGGCGAACGCGGGCTGTTCATCGGCGGGTTCGCCAAGCGGATCGTCGGCCTGTCGAGCAGCGAGTCAGCGGATCTGCTGCGCATCCTCCAGTCGTATGTGACGCGTCCGGAGAACATCCTGCGCTGGACCTGGTCCCCGAACCAGCTGCTGATCTTCGACAACCGGATCACCCAGCACTACGGGGTGGACAACTACGACGACCATCCGCGCCGCCTCAACCGGGTGACGGTCGCCGGAGAGGTGCCGGCAGGTGTCGACGGCCGCCGCAGCGAGCAGCTCGTCGGCGATGCCTCGCACTACAGCAGCGTGCTGGCGGTAGCCGCATGACCGAAGTCCGCATCCCGGCCCTGGCCGTCACCAAGGGCCCGGCCGCCGAGACGACGAGAGCGCAAGAACGCGAGGTGTTCCTGCCGCGCGACACCCGCCGCCGGACGACTCCGCTCACCGCGCTCCGCGAGCGCCTGCGCTGGCCGCTGGGCATCTACACGACCCCGCTCGTGATCCTCCTCGCCTGGGAGGCACTCGCCCGGGCCGCAGTGGTGCCGAAGACCTACGCTCCGGCGCCGACCTCGATCGTGAAGTCCGCCGCCGACCTGTGGCAGCAGGGCGTTCTTGGGCCCGACCTGGCCATCTCGCTGCAACGGGCCGGCATCGGTCTCGCCATCGGTCTGACGGTGGGCATCGTCACCGGAGTGCTCGGCGGGCTGCTGCGCAGCGGGGAGTACCTGTTCAACGGCGTGGTGCAGGTGCTCAACACGATCCCTCTGCTTGCGGTGCTGCCGCTGATGATCGTGTGGTTCGGCATCGACGAACTCACGAAGGTGCTGCTGATCTCCTTCGGAGCCGGTGTCCCGATGTATCTCAACCTTTTCGCCGCGATCCGGGGCGTCGACCAGCGGCTGATCGAGATGGCACGCACGACGGGCGCGGGCACCTGGCGTCTGGTGACGCGCGTGCTGGTGCCCGGAGCCCTGCCGGGGTTCCTGGTCGGCCTGCGGTTCTCCCTCGCGTACAGCGTCCTGGGACTCGTCGCCGCCGAAACGGTCAACGCCGACAAGGGACTCGGCTTCCTCATCACTCAAGGGCAGACCTACCTCCAGACCAACCAGGTCTTCGTGGGGCTGGTGATCTACTCGCTCCTCGGTCTGCTCGCCGACCAGTTCGTCCGGGTTCTCGAGCGGGTGCTGCTGCGGTGGCGACCCAGTTATGAGGCGTCATGAGCAGCACGATCACAGCGGAGCCACGACGGCAGACCGGGGTCACCGTCGAGCAGGTGGTCCGTCGGTTCGGTGACCGGGTAGTGCTCGACCACCTCGACCTCACCATCGCCGACGAGGAGCTGGTGATCCTGCTCGGCCCGTCGGGCTGCGGCAAGAGCACCCTGCTGCGGCTGCTCGCCGGACTCGACCGGCCCGACGGAGGGCGTGTGGAGGTCCCGACACGGCGGGCGATCGTCTTCCAGGCCGACCGGCTGCTGCCGTGGCAGCGGGTCCTGCGCAACGTCACGCTCGGCCTGCACGGACCCGACGCGGAACAGCGGGCCCGCGACGTGCTCGCCGAGGTCGGACTCTCAGGCCGTGAGAAGGCCTGGCCCAAGGAGCTCTCCGGCGGCGAGGCCCAGCGGGTGTCGCTCGCGCGGGCCCTGGTCTCCGAGCCCGAACTCGTTCTGCTGGACGAGCCGTTCGCGGCCCTCGACGCCATCACCCGGCTGCGCATGCACGACCTCGTACGCGCACTGCGGACCAAGCACCACGCCGCCATGCTGCTCGTCACCCACGACGTCGACGAAGCGATCGCCCTGGCGGACCGCATCGTCGTCATGAGCAACGGCCGCATCGGCACCTCGCACGAGGTTCACCTCTCCGCCGCGGACCGCGAAGGGAGCATCGCACGCGAGGAACTCCGCGCCCGGCTCCTGGAGGACCTCGGCCTCGCCGGCCAGCACTGACTTCCCCGAACACCCTCACCCAGCACAGAAAGCACGACAACCCATGCGAAAGAGAATCACCAGACTCATCGGCGCCGTCGGCTCGCTCGCCCTGGCGGGCACCCTCGTCGCCTGCGGATCGTCGGCGTCGGACACCGACGCGCCGTTGAGCAACGCCGCCGACACGAGCGACGCCAGGCACCCCGAGTGGAGCAAGTACACCTTCACCGTCGGCGACAACGGCGGTGACGGCAGCCAGGAGCTGGCAAAGATCACCGGCGTGTTCGACAACGCGCCCTACAAGGTGAAGTTCGCCCGCTTCACCTACGGCCCGCCCCTCGTGCAGGCCGCCGCCTCGGGCGACATCGACCTCGGCAGCGTCGGCAGCGTACCGCCGATCACCGGCGCCGCGAAGGAGTACGGCTTTAAGATCGTCGCCGTCAACCGCTCGCTCACGCCCGACCAGGCGGTCGAGAACATCATCGTGCCGAAGGGCTCGAAGCTGAAGACGGCCGCCGACCTCAAGGGCAAGAAGATCGCTGTCCCGCAGGGCAGTTCGGCCCACGGCCTGGCCCTGAACGCGCTGAAGAGCGTCGGCCTCACCCCCAAGGACGTAAAGCTGACCTTCCTCGACCCGGCGGCCGGCGCGACCGCGTTCAACACCGGCAAGGTGGACGCCTGGGCGATCTGGAACCCGCAGTCGGCGATTGCGGTCAAGAACGGTGCGCGGATCCTGGTGAAAGGGCTCCCGCCGATCGACCAGACGAGCAGCTACTACGTCGCCAGTGACACGTCGCTGAAGGACAAGACCAAGCGTGCGGCTCTCACGGACGTACTGAAGAGGCTGTCGCGAGAGTTCGCCTGGGCGGTCAAGCACCCCGACCAGTACGCGCAGGCGCTGGCGAAGGAGCAGGGCATCCCGCTGGCCGACGCCAAGGCGTCCCTGGCCGCCTACTCAAACCGGGTGACCCCGGTGGAGCAGTCGGACATCGAACTGGAGCAAGAGCTCGCCGACGCCTTCCTGGAGGCCGGTCAGATCACCAAGAAGGTCGACGTCAAGTCGATCACCGACAACCTCCTCCCGGCCGGCTACGACAGCTCCAAGCTGAAGGTCACCTCATGAGCGAGAGACGGCGGCAGCTGCACCTCAACGCCTTCCTCATGGAAGCGGGCCACCACGAGGCGGCGTGGCGGCTCCCGCACAGCAACCCCCGGGCGGACTTCGACCTGCGGCACTGGATCGAGCTGGCGCAGCTCGCCGAGAGCGCCAAGTTCGACTCGCTGTTCCTCGCGGACGGCCCGGCCCTCATCGGCACCGGCGAGTTCCGGCCGCCGGGCCAGCTCGAACCACTGACCCTGCTGACCGCGCTGTCCCAGGCGACCAGCAGGATCGGCCTCATCGCGACCGTGTCGTCGACGTACAACGAGCCGTACAACCTCGCCCGCCGGCTCGCGTCCGTCGACCATGTCAGCGGCGGCCGTGCCGGGTGGAACATCGTCACCTCAGCAGGGGCGGACGAGGCGGCCAACTTCGGCCTCGACGACCGCCCTGGCCACGCCGAACGCTACGCTCGCGCCGACGAGTTCCTGAAGGTCGCCAAGGCGCTGTGGGACAGCTGGGAGTCCGAGGCGGTCGTCGCGGACAGGACCACGGGACGCTTTGCCGACCCCGCGCGGCTGCACCGCCTCGACCACCGGGGCCGGTACTTCAAGGTGTCCGGCCCGCTCAACGTCGAGCGTCCACCGCAGGGCTACCCGCTGCTCGTCCAGGCCGGCTCCTCCGAGGACGGCAAGGACTTCGCGGCCCGCCACGCCGAGGCGATCTTCACCGCGCACACCACCTTCGAGCGTGCCGCCGCCTTCTACGCCGACCTCAAGGCACGGACCAGGGCCGCGGGCCGCGATCCGGATGGTGTGATCGTCCTGCCCGGCATCGTCCCGTACATTGGCTCGACCGAGCAGGAGGCCCGGGCACTCGCGCGACAGTTCGACGAGCTGCGCGTTCCGGAGTACGGGCTGCGCCAGCTGGCCGCCGTGTTCGAGACCGAGCCGTCGGTCTTCCAGCTCGACGCGCCACTGCCGGAGTTCATCCTCGCCAAGCCGAAACTGGAAGGCTCGCAGAGCCGTTCCGACCTGATCATCGATCTCGCGGTGCGCGAGAAGCTGACGGTCCGACAGATCATCTCCCGGCTCGGCGGCGGGCGCGGCCACTTCGAGTTCGTCGGCACGCCCGAGCAGATTGCGGATACGATCATCGCCTGGTTCGAGGGCGGTGCCGCGGACGGGTTCAACATCATGGCGCCTGCTCTGCCGTCGGGCCTCGCGGCCTTCGTCGAGCACGTGCTGCCGATCCTGCGCGGCAAGGGCCTGTTCCGCGAGGAGTACGAGGGCACGACCCTGCGCGAGCACTACGGGCTCCCGGTCCCGGCGAACCAGTTCCATGGCTGACCGGCTTTCCCCGCCTGACCCGTGCGCGACTCCCGCCGCTTCCCGTTCCCGGAGCGGCGGGAGTCCGCCCGCGCTGCGGGTCGAGGGCCTTCGCAAGACGTACGAAGACGGCTTCACCGCGGTGGCCGGGCTCGACCTGGAGATACCGGACGGAGCCTTCTTCGGCCTGCTCGGCCCGAACGGCGCCGGGAAGACCACACTGATCGGCTCGGTGTGCAACATCGTGCGACCCACCGCAGGCACGCTCTCCGTCTTCGGCCACGACCACCGCAGCCGACAGGCCCGTCGGCTCCTTGGCCTGGCCGCGCAGGAGATCAACGTCGACCGGTTCCTATCCATCCGGCAGATCCTGATCTACCACGCCGGTTACCACGGCATCGGCCGTAAGGCGGCCGCCCGGCGCGCCGACGAACTGCTCGCCCTGTTCCGCCTCGGCGACAAGGCCGACGCCCGCGCCTACGAACTGTCCGGCGGCATGCAACGGCGCCTCGTCCTCGCGCGGGCCCTCATGCACCGGCCCCGCCTGCTGATCCTCGACGAGCCGACGGCCGGCGTCGACGTCGAACTTCGCTCGGAGATCTGGCGGGTCGTCAAGGGCCTCAACGCCGCAGGCACCACCGTCCTCTTGACCACGCACTACTTGGAGGAGGCGGAGACCTTGTGTGACGAGATCGCGCTGCTGCGCGCGGGCCGGATCGTCGACCGCGGCTCCGCCGCCTCGCTGCGGGAACGGTACGCGGCCCGGGACATCTCGGAGGTCTACGACCGGGTGATCACAGCGGAGGAGGTCGCCTCGTGAGCGGCACCGAAGCCCCGGCCCTCCCGGCGCACGACGAGCCGTTCCGGGCGGAACGGTCGCCGTTCCTGTGGCTTCTGGAGCGGGAGGTCCTGCGCTTCCTCACGATCTGGCGTTACAGCGTCGTCGGCCCGGTGCTGTCGACCGTGCTCTTCGTCGTCGTCTTCGGATCTGCCCTCGACTCGCACGTCGACACGATCGACGGCGTCGACTACGGCAGCTTCATCGTGCCCGGCCTCTTCACCCAGGCGATCGTCAACGTCGGCTTCTTCAACGGGACCACCAGCCTGTTCGAAGCCCGCCGCGACCAGTACATCAACGACATGTTCGCGAGCCCACTCAGATGGTGGGAGATCAACGCGGCACTGGTGGGCGGCGGCGTCACCCGAGCCGTCGTCGTGGGCGCGGGTGTCCTCGCGGTGGCGTTCCCGCTCACCCACGGCGGCGCCCCGGCCCGCCCCCTCGTCCTGGTGTTCGGCACGCTCGGCGTGCTCCTGGTCGCCGCGCAGGTCGGCGTGATCGCGGGCGGCCACGCCAAGTCCCTCGACCACGTCTACTCCATGGAGTCGATCATCCTGCTGCCGCTGGGCTTTCTCGGCGGTGTCTTCTACTCGGTCCACCAACTGCCGCCATTCTGGGCCGCCCTGAGCCACCTCAACCCCGTCTTCTGGCTGGTCCAGGTCGAGCGGATCGGCTTCCTCGGCCAGGGCGACGTCAGCGCGGGCTGGGCCCTGGCCGTCGTCTGGTGCCTCGCGGCGGCGCTGACGGCCTGGTCGGCCGCGATGTTCGCCACCGGTCGCCTCAAGCCCTGATCCCCGTCCCAGGAAGGAAACACATGCCATGACGAGCACCGATTCCGAACAAACCCTGTCCACCGACGTGTTGGTGATCGGCGGCGGTCCCGCGGGCACCTGGGCCGCGATCAAGGCTGCCCAGGCAGGCGCCAGCGTCGTTCTTGCAGACAAGGGCTACACGGGCGCGAGCGGAGCGACCGCCTCCGTCGGCACCGGCATCTGGTACGTCGACGACGTCCCCGAACTGCGGGAGGCCGCCATGGCGAGCCGCGAGGCGCTCGGCGGATTCCTCGCCGACCGGGACTGGATGGCGCGCGTCCTCGACGAGACCCACGCGCGCATGGAGGAGCTTGCCCGCGTCCAGCGCTACCCCTTCCCCGTCGACGCCCACGGCCGTCAGCTGCGCGGCGACCTCCAGGGGCCCGAGTACATGCGTCGGCAGCGGACCCGGGTACAGCGGCTCGGCGTGCGCATCCTCGACCACACTCCGGCGCTGGAACTCCTGACCGATGCCGATGGCGTCGTCTCGGGGGCGCGGGCGCTCGACCGTACGACCGGTGAGACCGTCCGCATCGAGGCGGGGGCGGTCGTGCTCGCCGCAGGCGGATGTGCGTTCAAGTCCAAGACCCTCGGCTGTGACGTCAACACCGGGGACGGCGCGCTGCTGGCCGTGGAGGCGGGAGCGCGGCTGTCGGGTATGGAGTTCTCCAATGCCTACGCCATCGCCCCGAAAGGCACGTCACTGACCAAGACTGCCTACTACTCCTGGGCGACCTTCTACCGCGCCGACGGCTCGGTGCTGGAAGGCGCGGCCAGCAAGGGCGGCCGGTCGGTGATTGCGAGGACTCTGCTCGCCGAGCCGGTCTACGCCCGATTCGACCGGGCCACCCCAGACGAACAGCGGGCGATGCGCATGGGTCAGCCGAACACTTTCCTGGTCTTCGACCGGCTGGGCATCGACCCGTTCACGGACCTGTTCGAGATCACCCTGCTGGCCGAAGGCACGGTACGGGGGACGGGCGGTGTGCGCATCGCCGATCACGACTGCTCGACCGACGTTCCAGGGCTGTACGCAGCCGGCGACACCGCGACCCGCGAGCTGATCTGCGGCGGCTTCACCGGAGGCGGCAGTCACAACGCCGCGTGGGCGGCGTCCTCGGGCAGTTGGGCGGGCCGGGGCGCCGCCGCGTTCGCCACCCGGCGGGGCCGATCGGGCAGCCGACTGCGGGCCGTGGGGACGGCCGGCCTCCGCCCGACCGGGGCCGTCAGCGTAGACCATCGCGAGGTCGTCTCCGCCGTACAGCGCGAGGTCCTGCCGTACGACCGCAACTACCTGCGGCACGCCGACCGTCTCGAGCCGGCTCTGCGTTCCCTGCACGGGAGGTGGTCCGCGGTCCGCGAAGGGCTGGGGGCGAGCGGTGAGGAGCTGTTCCGGGCCAGGGAGGCGGCCGCGATGGTGGCCCATGGCCGTTGGATGTACCACGCGGCACTGCAGCGCACCGAATCGCGCGGTATGCACAAGCGGGCCGACCGGCCGACGCAGGATCCGGCCCAGCACTACCGGCTGCTCACCGGTGGGCTCGACCAGATCTGGAGCCGTCCGGAGCCGGCGTCGCGGCAACTGGTCACGATCGGAGGCCGAGCCGCATGATCGAGATCGTCGAGCCGGACCGCTGCATCGCCTGCGACCGGTGCATCGAGGTGTGCCCGACGCGCGTCTTCGACCGCGGCGCTGACGGCGTTCCGGTGATCGCGCGACAGGACAGCTGCCAGACCTGCTTCCAGTGCGAGGCGTACTGCCCGACCGACGCGCTGTTCGTCGCCCCGCTGGTGACCGCGGTCGCTCCGGGCTCGCGCTTGCGTGATGTGACACAGCTCGAGGAATCCGGTCTGCTCGGCGGATACCGGCGTGAACTGGGCTGGGGCAGGGGGAGGACGCTCGGCGCCCGCACCGCGGTCGGACCGGAGTATCCGGACTGATGCGCCTGGCCTGATGGTGCGAAGAGGCTTCGCGGGCGAGAGCCTGCGGGGCCCTTTTGCGTCCCTCACAGGAGACCGTCGCCGCGTCCCGACGGTTGCAGTGCGAAACGTGTGGTGACTGTGTCAAGCGGGGCCGCCGTCCATCGGGACGTCCGCGATGCGGGACGCCCCTCTTGACGCCGATGTCGGTCCGATCGACACTCACTGTGGGAATCCTAGTGAATAGGTAGAGAAATATGAGGCGCCTGGAACCGGTCACCGTCCGAGTGAGCCGTTCGCCTCTCCTTCTCACCCCCCGCCGCCACATCGACCTGCAGCGCGTCTGCAGCGCGATCAGGTCCCAGGGCTGAGCCGCGCCCATCCCGCGCCGACGGCGTCCCTTTTTCCCTGAGGTGTCGTCCTGTCCAGTGCGCACAGGTGAGCCCTGCTCGCCCGTCCGACGTCGCTTCCGCCGCGCGTACGTCCGCGCCCGCTTTTCGGGTACGCCCAACGCCACCCGCACCGCGGGCACCTACTCAGGTGCGGGCGCGAGCCTGCAGGGACTGATCGCAGCCACGGCGAAGAAGGACAGCGGCCTGGCCAAGCCGCTCGCCGACGCCATCAACTACCTGATCAAGAACGGTCAGTACGCCGAGTGGCTCAAGGCCTACAACCTCACCAACGAGGCCGTCGTCAAGTCCGAGGTCAACCCGCCCGGACTGCCGCTGGACAACTCCTGACCCACCCTCGGCCGGGGATCCCGCCGTCGCCTCGCGGCGGGGATCCCGCCCCGCGTCCCCAGTAACGGAGCCGTCACGCGATGCCTGTTGTCAGCCTCGAAGCCACATCTTCCCATGTCCTCGACAACCCCGCCTGGGCCGCGCTCACCGGCCCGCACGCCCACTTCGTCGAACGCGTCGGCCGAGCCGCCCGCTATCCGCGGGACGTGGCCCCCTTCCACGCCGTCACAGACGAGGACGACCCGCGCGCCTGGGCCGACCTGGCCACGCTCGTCGGCCCCGGCGGCAGCGCCGCCGTGCGCGGCGTGAGCGAACCGCCGATCGGCTGGGAGCTCGTCCAGACAGGCCAGGGCGTCCAGCTCGTGGACACCGGCCTGCGCGCGGAGCCCGACCCAGAGGCCGTACGGCTCGGCCCCGCCGACGTACCCGAGATCCTCGATCTGGTCGCCCGCACCCGACCGGGCCCTTACCTGCCGCGCACCGTCGAGCTGGGCACCTACCTGGGCATCCGCCACCGCGGCCGGCTGATCGCGATAGCCGGTGAACGGCTGCACCCACCCGGCTGGTCTGAGATCAGCGCCGTGTGCACCGACCCGGACCACCGTGGCCGGGGCCTGGCCACGCGCCTGGTCCGGGCCGTCGCGGCCGGCATCAAGGAACGCGGCGAGCAACCCTTCCTGCACGCCAGCGCCACCAACACCGACGCCATCCGGCTGTACGAGTCGCTCGGCTTCACCCTGCGCTGCCGTACGGTCTTCTCGCTCGTGCGGAACACCGGCGCCGCCGGCGTGGAAGAAACGGCATGACCGTGCCGTTGTCCTTGTGGATGGCGGCGGTTCGGACGGAGGTGCGCCACATGACACGTGTACTCCGTGCCGTCCGCCTGCACTCCCGGCCCCACATCGACCTTCAGCGCGTGGCCGGCGCCCTCTGTTGCTCCTGACCTTCCCCGGTCTTCGGCCGACGGACCCCATCTCGCTGCTCGCCAGCCCGCCGTTCGCCTCATTCAAGCGGGTCGGCGTTCTCGTACGGATCTCCAGGAAGGCATTCATCCGTGTCCCCTTCTTCGCTGCACCTCGCCGTCGCCCTCGACGGCACCGGCTGGCACCCCGCCTCCTGGCGCGAGCAAGTGGCCCGCCCCCGGTCCCTGTTCACCGCCGGATACTGGGCCGATCTGGTCGCCGAGGCCGAGCGCGGCCTGCTCGACTTCGTCACCTTCGAGGACGGCCTCGGCCTGCAGTCCTCGCACTACGGCGAGTTGGACGGCCGTACGGACCAGGTCCGCGGCCGACTCGACGCCGTACTGATCGCATCCCGCATCGCGCCCCTCACCCGGCACATCGGCCTTGTGCCGACCGTGATCGCCACCCACACGGAGCCGTTCCACATCTCCAAGGCGATCGCCACCCTCGACTACGTCAGCAACGGCCGCGCCGGCCTGCGCGTGCAGATCACCGCCCGCCCGCACGAGGCCGACCACTTCGGCCGCCGCACCTTCCCGCCGATCAGCCTGGAGGAACTGCGGACCCCGGCCGGACAGGAGCGCCTCACCGATCTGTTCGACGAGGCCGCCGACCACGTCGAGGTCGTGCGCCGGCTGTGGGACAGCTGGGAGGACGACGCCGAGATCCGCGATGTGGCCACTGGCCGCTTCATCGATGAGGACAAGCTGCACTACATCGACTTCGAGGGCCGGTTCTTCAGCGTCAAGGGCCCCTCCATCACACCCCGCCCGCCGCAGGGCCAGCCGCTGGTCACCGCCCTCGCCCACCAGACCGTTCCGTACCGGCTCGTAGCCCGCCAGGCCGACATCGGCTACGTCACCCCGCACGACGCCGAGCAGGCCCGCGCGATCGTCGCCGAGATCCGCGCCGAGCAGGAGACGGCCGGACGCACAGGCGGACTCCTGCATGTCTTCAGTGACTTGGTCGTCTTCCTGGACGACGACCAAGCCGCTGCGGAGGACCGGCGCGCGCGCCTCGACGCCCTCGCGGGGGAGCCGTACACGAGCGACGCCCGGATCTTCGCCGGTACGTCCACTCAACTCGCCGACCTGCTCCAGGAGTTCGCCGAAAAGGGCCTGAGCGGCTTCCGGCTGCGGCCCGCCGTCGCCGGACACGACCTGCCGGCCATCACCCAGGGCCTGGTCCCCGAACTCCAGCGCCGGGGCGCCTTCCGCACCGCCTACGAGGCCGACACCCTGCGCGGCCTGCTGGGCCTGTCCCGCCCCGCCAACCGCTACGCCGCGACCGCTTGAGCCGGAAGGACCGCACCGACCATGAGCAAGCCGCTGAAGCAGATCCACCTGGCCGCGCACTTCCCCGGCGTCAACAACACCACCGTGTGGAGCGCCCCGGAGGCCGGCAGCCACATCGAGTTCAGCTCCTTCGCGCACTTCGCGCGCACCGCCGAACGCGCCAAGTTCGACTTCCTCTTCCTCGCCGAGGGGCTCAGGCTCCGCGAACAAGGCGGGAAGATCTACGACCTGGACGTCGTCGGCCGCCCCGACACCTTCACCGTCCTCGCCGCGCTCGCCGCCGTCACCGAGCACCTCGGCCTGACCGGCACCATCAACTCCACCTTCAACGAGCCCTACGAGGTCGCCCGCCAGTTCGCCAGCCTCGACCACCTCTCCGGCGGCCGCTCCGCCTGGAACGTCGTCACTTCCTGGGACGCCTTCACCGGTGAGAACTTCCGCCGCGGCGGCTTCCTCCCGCAGGAGGAGCGCTACTCGCGGGCGAAGGAGTTCCTCGCCACCGCGAACGAGCTCTTCGACTCCTGGCACGGCGACGAGATCCTCGCCGACCAGTCCACCGGCACCTTCCTGCGCGACGCCAAGGCCGGCTCCTTCGTCCACAGCGGACAGCACTTCGACACCCACGGCCAGTTCAACGTCCCCCGCTCCCCTCAGGGCCGTCCCGTCGTCTTCCAGGCCGGCGACTCCGAGGAGGGCCGCGAGTTCGCCGCCTCCAGCGCCGACGCCATCTTCAGCCGCCACGCCACCCTGGAGACCGGCCAGGCCTTCTACACGGACGTCAAAAACCGCCTCGCCAAGTACGGCCGCCGCCACGACCAGCTGCTGATCCTGCCCGCCGCCACCTTCGTCCTCGCCGACACGGACGCCGAAGCGGAGGAACTGGCCAAGCTGGTGCGCCGCCAGCAGGTCAGCGGGGCCACCGCCCTCAAGCACCTGGAGTTCGTCTGGAACCGGGACCTGTCCTCCTACGACCCGGAGGGACCGCTGCCCGACACCGACCCGGACATCAGCGACCATCACATCTCCCAGGGCCGCGCCCAGGTGCGCATGTACCGCGACCCTCTGGCCACCGCCCGCGAATGGCGCGAACTGGCCGCCGCCAACAACTGGTCCATCCGCGACCTGGTCATCAACACCGGCAACCGCCAGACCTTCGTCGGCTCCCCGCAGACCATCGCCAAGACCATCAACGACCACGTCCAGGGCGACGTCAGCGACGGCTTCATCCTCGTCCCGCACATCACCCCCGGTGGTCTCGACGACTTCGCCGACAAGGTCGTCCCGCTCCTGCAGGAGCAGGGCGTCTTCCGCACCGCCTACGAGGGCACGACCCTCCGCGACCACCTCGGCCTCTCCCACCCCGAGTCCGTCGACGACCGGGTGGCGTCGTGAAGTTCCTCGCGATCACCCTGATCGTGCACCGACCGGATCCGGTCACCGGGGTACAGAAGTCGACCCACGACCGCTTCCGCGAAGTACTCGACAGCGCCCTGCTCGCCGAGGAGCTGGGCTTCGACGGCTTCGGCGTGGGGGAGCGCCACGAGCGGCCGTTCATCTCCTCCTCCCCGACCGTCGTACTCAGCCATGTGGCCGCCCTGACGAAGCGGATCCGCCTGTTCACGGCCGTCACGACGCTCAGCCTGCTGGACCCGGTGCGCGCCTACGAGGACTACGCCACCCTCGACCACCTCTCCGACGGCCGGCTCGACCTGATCATCGGCAAGGGCAACGGCGCCGCCCAGCGCGACCTGTTCCACGTCACGCCCGAGGACCAGTGGGACCGCAACGCCGAGAGCTACGAGGTCTTCCGGAAGATCTGGCGTCAGGACAAGGTCACCGCCGACACCCGCTTCCGTCCGCCGCTGACGGACGCCGAGGTGTGGCCGAGGCCCTACCAGCAGCCCGTCCGGGTCTGGCACGGCAGCGCGACCAGCAAGGAGTCGGTCGACCTGGCCGCCCGCTACGGCGACCCGCTCTTCTCGGCGAACGTCACCCACCCCATAGAGCCGTACGCCGAGCTGATCCGCCACTACCGCGAGCGCTGGGACCACTACGGCCACGACCCGGCGCAGATCGCCGTCGGCGCCGGCACGGCGGGCATCCACGTCGCGCCCACCTCCCAGCAGGCCCTCGCCGCATACCGGCCGATCTTCGAGTCCAATCTGGCCTTCTTCAAGAAGGCGGGCCTGCCCGTCGTCTTCGAGACCCTGGAGGACTTCGTCGAACGCAGTTCCGCGCTGATCGGCAGCCCGCAGCAGGTCATCGACAAGATGCACCGCTACCACGAACAGCTCGGGCACACCGTGCTCCACCTGCACGCCGACGCGGGCGGGCTGACGCAGTCGCAGCACCGTGCCTCCCTCGAACTGTTCCAGTCCGAGGTCGCCCCCGTGCTGCGCCGCGAGATCCCGGACCCCCCGTTCGTATGGGGCCCCGTGCTTCCGACGCCACCGCTCACCCAGGAGTCCCTCCATGTCTGATGTTTCCCTCGGCGTTCTCGACCTGGTCCCGATCCCCTCCGGCTCGACGGCAGCCGATGCTCTGCGCAACTCGATCGACCTCGCACAGCAGGCCGAGCGCCTCGGATATGCCCGCTACTGGTTCGCCGAGCACCACCTCAATCCGGGCGTGGCAGGCACGTCACCCGCAGTCGTCCTGGCCCTGACCGCATCCGCCACCTCCACCATCCGGCTCGGCTCGGGGGCCGTGCAGCTCGGGCACCGCACGGCGCTGTCCACCGTGGAGGAGTTCGGTCTGCTCGACGCGCTGCACCCGGGCCGCTTCGATCTGGGCCTGGGCCGCTCGGGCGGCCGCCCGCCGGGACAGTCGGCCGCACCGTTGCCGGCGGCGACCCCGGTCCTCGACGGCCGCACCCCGAACGGCCTGTTGATCCCGCCCCGCTTCTCCTTCGAGCATCTGCTCGGGTCACCCCGCATCGCGCTGCAGCGCAGGCTGCTTATGCTGCCGGGCGCCGAGTCACAGGACTACGCCGAGCAGATCGACGACATCCTCGCCCTGCTCGCCGGCACCTACCGTTCCCCAGAGGGCGTCGAGGCGCACGTCGTGCCGGGGGAGGGCGCCGACGTGGAGCTGTGGATCCTGGGCAGCAGCGGTGGTCAGAGCGCCGCTGTCGCGGGCCGCAACGGTCTGCGGTTCGCGGTGAACTACCACGTCAGCCCGGGCACGGTCCTGGAGGCGGTGGAGGGTTACCGGTCCTTCTTCCAGCCTTCCGAGTTCCTCGACAAGCCGTACGTCAGTGTCTCCGCCGACGTCGTCGTCGCCGAGGACGACGCGACGGCCCGGGAACTCGCCACCGGCTACGGCCTGTGGGTCCGCAGCATCCGCACCGCCGAGGGCGCCATTGAGTTCCCGACGCCGGAGGAAGCGCGTGCCCACACCTGGACCGACGAGGACCGGGCCCTCGTCCAGGACCGCCTCGACACCCAGTTCGTCGGTTCACCAGGTCGGGTGGCCGACCAGCTGGAACAACTCCAGGAGGCCACGGGCGCGGACGAGTTGCTCATCACGACGATCGCCCATGACTACGCGGACCGGGTCCGTTCGTACGAACTACTCGCCGAGGAATGGCGCCGACGGGGACACTCCTTCCAGCCGAGCTGATGCTCGGGAGTACCCCACCGACCGGCTGCACGCGACGCTTCGGCGCGGCCCGCCTCGTCACCGCGCCGACAGCGGAAGACTTTATTGCGTGAAGTCCACCACGTGAAGACAACCATGCTGAGACGGCCCTGTGTTCGTCCTTCGCTGAGGCTCTCCGCTCGCGGCCCAGCGCCTCGACTTCGATCCCGACATCGAGGTGCAGGAACCGCCGGACGACCGTGACGACTTGGCCGAGCCGGGCGCTCGCACAGCCGCCCGGTATCGGTCAGCCTGATGCCAGGCTGCGGAGGAGCAGAGCCAGTGACTGTCGCGGGCTCTGTCCCGCGGTGTCGACGACGACGCGCTTGCGTTCCCACGGCTCGTACTCCCGGTCGACGACCTGCTGCCAGTCCGGCAACGGCAGGTCCGGAATGTCGACGGGCCGTGAGGTCACGCGGAGCCGGTGCTCGGCCGGGTTGGAGCAGACCACCTCCACCTCGAGGACAGACACCCCCGCCCCGACGGCCGTGGCCCGCCAGGCGTCACGCGTCATGCGCAGCGGGTTGACCGACTCCGCGATCACGGTCAGCCCCTGCCGCAGATGTTCCTCGGCCAGGGCGTATCCAACGACGTAACCGGCCGGTCCGACGGGGTGCTGTGCCAGCCCGGAACGGACGATCGCCTGCTCGATAGTGTCGACCCGCAGATGCACCGCACCGATCCGGGCCGCCAGGAGACGGGCGAGCGTGGTCTTGCCGGTGCCGGGCAGGCCACCGATGACGATGAGCACAGGATCACCCCTCCGTCAGCCGCCGCGAAGAAGCGCCGTACGCCTGAGCGTTGCGCACGAAGAGCTCGTGCAGGTCGCGGACTGCCCGCGGAACGGAGCCGGAATGGCGGCGCTGCAGTACCAGCAGTACGTCGGTCGCATCCCCCGCGAGCGGCCGCACAGTGATCGCGCCCCGTCGTTCCAGCGGGTCGCCGACGACGCTGAAGTCCGGCAGCACAGTGGCCCCCAGCCCCTCCGCCACCATCAGTTTGCCCATCTCCGCGCCGTCGGTGGAGTACGAGAAGGACGGAGTCCGGCCGCGCAGCAGCCGGTGCACGAAACGGTGCATCACATAGCCGGACCTCATCACGACCAGCGGCTCGGCCAGGAGACTGTCCGCGTCCACCGCATCCTTGGCCGCCAGCGGATTGTCCGGACGCACGCACACCACCGGCCTGCCGCAGAGCAACTCCGTCGTCTCGAAGCCGGGCGGCATGTCGTCGCCCCGGAGGTAGTTCACCAGCCCCAGGTCGAAGGCGCCGTCCAACAGCCCGCGGTGGATGTCGGCCTGCTGCGCGCCGACCAACTCCACCTGGGTGACCGGGTGCGAGGCCCGGAACTCGCGCACGGTCGGGATGACCAGCGGCACGGTAGCCGTGTTGACCGTGCCGAGCCGGACCATGCGGCTGATGCGGTGCTGGTCGCCGGCCGCGCCGCGCAGCCGGTCGACCGCGTCCAGCACGCTCATGATGTGCGGCAGCAGCTCGCGTCCCTCGTCGCTGATCTTCGCCCCCGGACCGTTTGCGCTCCAGCAGGTCCACGCCGAGCTCACGCTCCAGGTTGCGTACGGTCTCGCTGAGCGCGGGCTGGGACAGGTGCAGTTCCTCGGCGGCGCGCCGCAGCGAACCGAGCCGTGTGACGGCAGCGATGTATTCGAGCTGTTCGATACGCACGAACAAGAGACTCACCCCTCCCGGGACCGGGTTCAAGGGAATCCCTGTCACAACCTCGTGAATACCGACTCTCACGATGTGGAATCACATCCGGGCATTCTTGACCGGCCGGACTCCCTCCTGATTCCATCGGTGGCATGAAGCGACAGGACCTCACGCGGCGACGCCACGTCGACCTTGCGCGTGTTTCTAGCGCTTCCTGTCGCTGTTGGGCCTGAGCGCACCCGAGGGAAACCCTCCCACCCGCTCCCTGTATGACTTCCTTCCGTGGATTCCCGTACCGGCCTGTTTCCGTCGTGACGACGGCTTTCCCGGATACGCCGCTCCAGCGTGCCTGAATTCCGCGGAGCTCATTTGTCCTGCCCGCGCAGCATTCTCCTGCCAGGAGTTCCCATGCCCGCATCCTCCGTACACCCCGGATCCGACCCCGTCCGCTTCGCCTACTGGGTGCCGAACGTCAGCGGTGGCCTCGTCACCAGCACCATCGAGCAGCGCACCGACTGGGGCTACGACTACAACCGCGACCTCGCCGTCCTCGCCGAGAACAACGGCTTCGACTACGCGCTCAGCCAGGTCCGCTACATGGCCAGCTACGGCGCCGAGTACCAGCACGAGTCGACCAGTTTCAGCCTGGCCCTGCTGCTCGCCACGCAGCGGCTCAAGGTCATCGCCGCCGTGCATCCCGGCCTGTGGCACCCGGGCGTCCTCGCCAAACTGGGCGCCACCGCCGACCACCTGTCGAACGGCCGCTTCGCCGTCAACGTCGTCAGCGGCTGGTTCAAGGGCGAGTTCACCGCTCTCGGCGAGCCCTGGCTGGAGCACGACGAACGCTACCGGCGCTCGGAGGAGTTCATCCGGGCCCTGCGGAAGATCTGGACCGAGGACCACGCCGAACTCGCCGGTGACTTCTACCGGTTGCGTGACTTCTCCCTCAAGCCCAAGCCGCTGAACACCCCCGAGCGCCCGCACCCGGAGATCTTCCAGGGCGGCAATTCCACCGCCGCCCGTGCCATGGCCGGCCGCGTCTCCGACTGGTACTTCTCCAACGGCAAGGACTTCGACGGCGTCACCGAACAGATCCAGGACGTCCGTTCTTCCGCCGCCCAAGTGGGGCGTACGCCGCCGAAGTTCGGCCTCAACGGCTTCCTCATCGCCCGCGACACCGAAGCCGAAGCCCGCGAGACGCTCCGCGAGATCGTCGCCAAGGCCGACACGCAGGCCGTGCACGGCTTCCGCGACGCCGTCCAGCAGGCCGGTCCGTCCACCGCCGACAGCAAGGGCATGTGGCAGGACTCGAGCTTCGAGGACCTCGTCCAGTACAACGACGGCTTCCGCACCGGTCTGATCGGCACCCCCGAGCAGATCGCCGAGCGGATCGTCGCCTACAAGCGACTCGGCGTCGACCTCTTCCTCCTGGGCTTCCTGCACTACCTGGAGGAGGTCGAGTACTTCGGCAAGCGGGTGCTGCCCCTGGTGCGCGAACTGGAGGCACAGGAAGCCGAGTCCGAGCCCGCCGCCGCCCACGCCTGACCGCGGCCCGCACACGAAACGACGAACCGAAAGGTCCTCCCATGGCCACCATCCTGTCCGTCTCCGGAAGCCCCTCCGCCACCTCCCGCACCGCTCGGCTGCTGCGCCACCTGGACGAGCGGCTCATCGCGCAGGGGCACGAGGTGATCCCGCTGGACGTTCGTACGCTCCCCGCCGAGGCGCTGCTCGGCGCCGACTTCGCTCACCCGGCGATCGTCCGGGCCACCACCCTGTTTGAGCAGGCGGACGGGGTGGTGATCGGTACCCCCGTCTACAAGGCCGCCTACTCCGGACTGCTGAAGTCCCTGCTCGACCTGCTCCCGCAGTACGCGCTGGCGGGCAAGACGGTCCTCCCGCTGGCCACTGGCGGCACCACCGCCCACGTCCTGGCCATCGACTACGCCCTGCGCCCGGTGCTGGCCTCCATGGGTCCTGCGCACATCACGCCGGGCTGGTTCACGCTCGACAAGGACATCACGGTGGGCGAGGACGGCACGCTGACCGTCGCGCCGGCATCGGCCGAGGCTCTGGCGCAGGTCACGGACCAGTTCTCGGCCGCGCTGGGCGGCCGGACGACGCTGCTGGCGGCCGCCGGATGAGCGTCGCGCACGTCATCGCGGACGACGTCGAGGCCCTTGCCGTGGCGGCGGAGCTGGCCGCGGACTTCCGCAAGGGTGCCGCCGAGCGGGACGCGCGGCGCAGGCTCCCGCACGCGGAGCTGGAGCGCCTGTCCGCCTCCGGGCTGCTCGCCGTTACCGTGCCCGCCCGGTTCGGCGGCGCGGACGTCCGTGCGGACACGCTCGCCGAGATCTTCCGGCTGCTTGCCGCCGCCGACGCCAGCCTGGCCCAGATCCCGCAGAGCCACTTCGTGTACGTGGGCGTGCTGCGCCGGCAGGGGACCGACGAGCAGCAGGAGTTCTTCTTCGGCGAGGTACTGGCCGGCAAGCGGTTCGGCAACGCCCAGTCCGAGGCGGGCACCCAGCACGTCCAGGACATCCGCACCCGCCTCGCCCGGCTCCCGGACGGGTCGTACGTACTAGACGGCGTCAAGCACTACTCCACCGGCGCGCTGTTCGCCCACTGGATCCCCGTCCTCACCCGCACCGAGGACGACACCCTGCAGGTGGCGTACGTGCCGCGCGACGCGCCCGGCCTCACGGTCGTGGACGACTGGGACGGCATGGGACAGCGCACCACCGCCAGCGGAACCGTCCGCCTGGAGTCGGTGCCCGTGCCCGCCGACCGCGTCGTGCCGCACCACCTCACCTTCCAAGGCCCTCAACTCCACGGCGCCGTAGCTCAGTTGATGCACGCGGCCATCGACACCGGGATCGCCACCGGGGCGCTGGCCGAGGCGGTGGAGTTCGTCCGCTCCAAGAGCCGCCCCTGGTTCGAGAGCGCCGCCGAAGGGCACGCGACCGCCGCGGAGGATCCGCTGCTGATCCAGCGGTTCGGCGAACTGGCGATCAGACAACGGGCTGCCCAAGCGTTGCTTCGCGAGGCCGCCCGCGCGGTCGACGACGCCCGCGCCGACCTGACCGACGACTCGGCCGCCGAGGCCTCGATCGCGGTGGCCACCGCGAAAGTGGCGGCGGCCGAGGCCGCCGTGGAGGTCGCCAGCGCCCTGTTCGAGGTCTCCGGCACCCGCTCGGCACTCGACTCCCTGGGCCTGCACCGCCATTGGCGCGACGCGCGCACCCACACCCTGCACGACCCGTCACGCTGGAAGGTCCAGCACATCGGCCGTTTCGTCCTCAACGGCACCAAGCCGCCCCGGCACGGCCTCCTCTGACGAACGCTGACGAAATCCGATCGGAGCCCCCACGTGTCCCTCACCTTCCACTGGTTCCTGCCCACCAACGGCGACAGCCGCCACGTAGTCGGCGGCGGCCACGGCACCCCCGCCACGGAGTCCGGGCGCGACCGGCCGCCGACGGTCGCCTACCTGAGCCAGATCGCCCGCGCCGCCGAAGATCTGGGCTTCGTCGGGGCGCTCACCCCGACCGGCGCCTGGTGCGAGGACGCGTGGCTGACCACCGCCATGGTCAGCCAGAACACCGAGCGCCTGAAGTTCCTCGTCGCCTTCCGCCCCGGCTTCGTCTCGCCGACGCTCGCGGCGCAGATGGCCTCCACCTTCCAGCGGCAGACCGGCGGACGGCTCCTGCTCAACGTCGTCACCGGTGGCGAGAGCCACGAACAGCGGGCCTACGGCGACTTCCTGGACAAGGACGCGCGGTACCGCCGTACCGGCGAATTCCTGGAGATCGTGCGGGGGTTGTGGGAGGGCAAGACCGTCGACCTGTCCGGCGAGCACCTCCGGGTCGAGGACGCGAAGCTCGCCCGGGTGCCCGACCCGGTACCCGAGGTGTACTTCGGGGGCTCCTCACCCATCGCCGGAGAAGTCGCCGCCAGGCACGTCGACGTCTATCTCACCTGGGGCGAGCCGCCCGCCGCCGTTGCCGAGAAGATCGCCTGGATCCGGGAGCTGGCCGCCCGGCAGGGCCGTACCCTCCGCTTCGGCATCCGGCTGCACGTCATCACCCGCGACACCTCCGAGCAGGCCTGGGCCGAGGCGGAGCGGCTGCTGGCGGGCTTCGACGCGGAGACTGTGCGGCAGGTGCAGGCCGGGCTTGCCCGCAGTGAGTCGGAGGGACAGCAGCGGATGCTTACCCTGCACAGGGGTGGGAGCCGGGACGGGCTGGAGATCCACCCCAACCTGTGGGCGGGCATCGGGTTGGTGCGGGGCGGGGCGGGGACCGCCCTGGTCGGCAGTCACACCGAGGTCGCCGAGCGGATCAAGGAGTACGCCGCGCTGGGCATCGAGGAATTCATCTTCTCCGGGTATCCGCATCTTGAGGAGGCGTACTGGTTCGGCGAGGGCGTGCTGCCGAAGCTTCAGGCGCAGGGTCTGTGGCGGCACCCGTACGGGCAGCCGGTGGCCCCCGCCGCCCAGGTCCCCTTCGCTGGTGCCGAGAGCGCGTGATGACCCAGGTGATCGCCGACGACGCCGAGGCGGTCGCCGTCGCCGCCGAGCTTCGCCAAGTTCGCCCGCGAGGCCGTCCTCCGCGACGCCGAACACATCCTTCCGCGCCCAGAATTCGACGAACTGTCGGACTCCGGGTCGCGAACTCGCCATCCGCGGGCGTGAATCAGCCGGAACACCCCAGCATTCCTAATTTTCCTATCAAATTACTAGGGAGTATGGACGGTGGTCGAGGAGGAGGGTGAGGATGATGAAGTCGACGCGTCACCGTGCACCGCTGCACTCCCATGCTGCCTCGCAGGTCACCGCGTCGTCCTCGGTCCCCTGAACGAAGACGCCATGACCACAGCACTGGGCTGTAGCGACAGCCGCAGCCGCATGAAGCGGGCGAGGACATGACGGTGACGGCGGGCGAGGTGACCGACGCGGGAGCCGGGCAGGCCGACTGGCTGCGCATAGCCCGTGAGATGGCGGACGACCTGGCCACGGACGCGGTCGAGCGCGAACAGGCCGGCAAGGCACCGGTCGATGAGGTGGCGCGGTTGCGCGAGTCGGGACTGCTGACACTGCCGGCACCGGCCGAACTCGGGGGAGGCGGTGGGGACTGGCTCACGGCCTACGCGGTCATCCGGACCGTGCCGCGGCTGACGGAGCCATCGGTCACCTGCTGGGCAACCACTACTTCCTGTCCTGCAGCGCCGGTTCTTCGCCGACCGCACCCGTGCCGCCCGCATCGAGCGGGAGTCGACGGCGGGGCAGTGGTGCTGGGGAGGCGGTATCGCCTCACATGAACCACCACTCATCCTGACCCCCATCTCGGGCGGCTGTCTGCTCAACGGCGACCAGAGGTACGCCACCGGAGCCGGGATCGCCGACCGGCTGGTGGTTCGGGCCGCCAAGTACGGCACCGGTGAGCCGTTGGCCGTCGTGGTCGACCCCGCCCGCTCGGACGTCGTGGGCGGCAGCAGCGGGGACGCCTTCGGCCAGCGGCTGGCGGCCGGTGGCGGCGTGGAGTTCGACTCCGTGCCGGTCGCGGCCGACGATGTGCTCGGCTCCCTCTCGCCGGACGAGGGCATCCTGTCACCCTTCGCTTCTCTGGCCGCGCCGACCGCGCGTTTGGTCTCCGTCCAGTTCTGTCTTGGCGTGGCAGAGGGCCTGCTGGCCGAGGTTTGCGAGTGCGGACGGGGCCTGAGGTCCCCCTGGCAGCCCTTCTCGCCTCAGCCCTGGCCGGACAGCCCGCCGCAGGATCCGCACGCGCTGACCGTGTACGGCGAGCTCACCGTCGTCGCCCGTGCCGCGTCCGCCCTGGCCGAGCAGGCGGTGGACGCCCTGGAGCGCGGCCTCGTACAGAGGGAGGATCTCGACGACGAGGAGTGCGCGGAGATCGCCGTCCTCGCGAGCGTGGCCGAGTCTGCCGCCTCCCGGGCTGCGCAGGAGTCACCACCCGTGCCCTGGACGTCATCGGCGCCGACGCCGCCTCCGCGCGGCACGGCTTCGACCGCTTCTGGCGCAACGCCCGGACACACACCCTGCGCGAGCCGGTCGCCCACAGACTGCGCGAGGTGGGCGACTACTTCCTCAACGGTGCGCACCCACCCTTCGCCCTTCCCGCCTGACCCGGGGGCGACCGGTGCGGGGGCCGACACGACGGTGATGGATAACCGCGGCATGCGGATCTCGGCGCGGGCGGACTATGCGGTGCGGGCGGCACTGGAGTTGGCCGCAGCAGGGAGCGAAGCCTCACTCAAGGCCGAGGCGATCGCCGCGGCTCAGGGCATCCCGCACAAATTCCTGGAGGGCATCCTCGGCGACATGCGCCGGGGGCGGTCTTGTGGTCAGCCAGCGGGGCGGCAAGGGCGGCTACCGGCTCGCCCGCCCGGCGGAGTCGATCGCCATCGCCGACGTCATCCGCGTCGCGGACGGCCCCCTGGTCTCGGTGCGGGGAGTGCGCCCCACCCGAGCTCTCCCACTGCGGTCCCGCGGAGTCGCTGCTGCAGCCGTGGATCGCCGTACGCGCCAACGTGCGCAAGATCCTCGGTGAGGTAACCCTGGCCCACGTGGCCGCGGCCAAGCTGCCCGACGAGGTCCTGAGCCTCGCGGAGGACCCCGAGGCCTGGACAAATCCCTGACCGAGACCGCCGCTGCGCATCCGGACTACCCGAGCGGCCACACTCGTACGCGGGCGCCGCGCAGACCGTGCTGTCGGCGCTCGCAGGCCGACGTACCGCCCCGTTCGTACTGACCAGCCCCACCGCGCCGGGCGTCACCCGGACCTACACCGCCTGGAAGCAGCTCTCGGACGAGAACGTCGACGCCCGGGTCTTCTCCGGCATCCACACCCGGTCGGCCGACGAGGCGGGGATCACGCTCGGCAGGAACGTGGCGGTACGTTCTGCAGAACACGGGACGCCTCCTGGCCGCACGGCAGATCGCGGTCACAGCCCCCGGGCCGCGTACGCCCTGACGTCCGCGTCCGGGTCCGAGGTGACCGTGGCGAGGGCCGCCCGGGCCTCCGCTGTGCCGTTGTGCCGGGTCAGGGCGAGCACCGCCGCCTTGCGTACGTCGGCGTTGGGGTCGGCGAGCGCCTTGGCGAGGGCGGACACGGCCGTGTCGGCGGGCGCGGCGGACAGGGCGGTGGCGGCACCGGCCCGGACCTGCCACGCCGGGTCGGCCAGCGCGGCCACGGCACGCGCGGCGAGCGGGGCCGGGCAGCCGACGGTGGCCAGCGCGCCGAGCGCGGCACCGCGGACTAGGGGGTCGCTGTCCTCGCTGAGTTGGCCCAGGGTGCCGGTGAGCAGCTCCCGGCCCCTCGCGGCAAGGGCCGCCGAGCCGACGGCGGCCAGTGCCTTGGCCACGGTGACGCGGACCTCGCGGGAGGGGTCGGCCGCCGCAGCGGACAGCGGTTCGACCGCGTCGACCGAGACGAGCGCGCGAACAGCTTCGATACGGACGGCGATGTCGGGATCGTCCAGTGCCCCGGCGAACACGCCGGCGTCACCTAGGCGCAGGGCGCGCAATACGTCGAGGGCGGCGGCGCGGACCACCGGGTCGGCCTCGGCGACCGCGGCGGTGAGGGCGGCACCCAGGGCGGGTTCGGGCGGGAGGGCCTCGACCAGCTCGCGCAGCGAGGCCGCGGCGGTTGCACGCACTTCGGCGTCGGGGTCGCCGAGGGCGCCGGCCAGGGCCTGCCCGGTGCCGGGCGGCACCGTCTCGGTGAGGACCGAGACCGCGGTGCGCCGCACGGCGGCGTCGAAGTCGGTCAGGTAGGGCTCGATCGCTGCGAGTTCCGGCTGCTCATCGGCCAGTTCCAGCAGCTCCAGGAGCCGGGGCGAGGCGGTCTCGCCAGAGCCGTGGTCGACCGGCCCGGCGACACGTGCGGAGGTCGGCCCCGTGGCGACCGGCGCCACGTCCCGGGACCCGGCGGTGGCCACGTTCTCGGCGTGGACCCCGCCGATGTGCCGGGACGGTCCGCCCACCGGCGTGAACTCGTCGACGGGAACCAGATAGGGAGCGACGGGACGGGCCGTGAACTGCATCGAACCGGAGGGGGACTTGTGCAGATCGAGGTGGTGGAACCAGGAGTCGTCGTCGCGCCGGGGGTGGTCCAGTCGGTCGTGGTAGAGGCCCCAGCGGGACTCGGTGCGGGCCAGGGAGGCGCGTGCGGCCATCTCCGCGCAGTCGCGGATGAAGGTGACCTCGGCGCAGCGCATCAGTTCGTGCGGGGTCCGGGCGCCCATCGCGGCGATGTCTTCGTGCATCCGCTCGAAGGCCTCCAGGGCCAGGGAGAGACGGGCGCCGGACTTCGGCGGGGCGACGTAGTCGTTCACGAAGCGGCGCAGTTTGTACTCGACCTGGGGCTGCGGCGGGCCGTCCGGGTTGCGCAGCGGACGGTAGATCAGCTCGTGCGCCTCGCACAGCTGGTCCTGCTGCAACTCGCCATCGTAGGCCTGGTACTGGGACGCGTCCGCCCCGGCCAGGTCACCGAAGACGAACGCGCCGATCATGTAGTTGTGCGGGACGCAGGCTAGGTCGCCGGCGGCGTACAGCCGCGGCACGGTCGTACGGGCGTGGTCGTCCACGCGGACGCCCGAGGCCGAATGGCCGCCGCACAGGCCGATTTCCGAGATGTGCATCTCGACGTCATGGGTGCGGTAGTCGTGGCCCCGGCCGGCATGGAACGTGCCGCGCGTCGGGCGCTCGGTCGAGTGCAGGATCGACTCCAGCGCCGCGATCGACTCCTCTGGAAGGTGGCTCAGCTTCAGGTAGACCGGGCCCCGATCGCTCGCAATCTCGGCCGCGAACTCGGCCATCATCTGGCCCGACCAGTAGTCGGAGTCGACGAAGCGTTCGCCGTGCCGGTTGACCTGGTAGCCACCGAAGGGATTGGCGACGTAGGCGCAGGCCGGGCCGTTGTAGTCCTTGATCAGCGGGTTGATCTGAAAGCACTCGATGCCGGTGAGCTCGGCGCCGGCGTGGTAGGCCATGGCGTAGCCGTCGCCGGCGTTGGTGGGGTTCTCATAGGTGCCGTAGAGGTAGCCGGAGGCGGGCAGGCCGAGGCGGCCGCAGGCGCCGGTCGCCAGGATCACGGCGCCCGCGCGCACCACCACGAACGCGCCCGTGCGGGTGTTGAAGCCGACCGCCCCCACCGCCCGCCGGTCCTCGCCCTCGCCCGCCGTCAGGACCCGCACCGGCATAACCCGGTTCTCGATGCGGATCCGCTCGCGCATCTCGCGCCGCCGCAGCTGCCGGTACAGGACCTTCTTGACGTCCTTGCCCTCCGGCATCGGCAGCACATAGGAGCCGGACCGGTGTACCTGACGGACCGCGTACTCGCCGTGCTCGTCCTTCTCGAACTTCACGCCGTACGACTCCAGGCGCTGCACCATGGCGAAGCCGCGGGTGGCGGTCTGGCGGACGGTGGACTGGTCGACGATGCCGTCGTTGGCGCGGGTGATCTCGGCTACGTAGTCGTCGGGTTCGGCGCGGCCGGGGATGACGGCGTTGTTGACGCCGTCCATGCCCATGGCGAGCGCGCCGGAGTGGCGGACGTGGGCCTTCTCCAGGAGGAGGACGTTCGCGCCGTGCTCGGCGGCGGTCAGGGCCGCCATGGTGCCGGCTGTGCCGCCGCCGATGACGAGGACGTCGCAGACCAGTTCCTCGGCGTCGGTGAGAGCGGGGATCCTCAGGGACTGCGAGGGAGTGTTCGCGAGGGGGTTCACCTGGGTGCCTTTCACGTGCCGAGCGAGGTGAGGACGTCGCGGCGCAGGGCCACGCGGGCCGGGTCGTCGAGGGCCGTGCGGTCGCGCGGGCGCGGTACGTCCCGTACGGCGAGCAGGCGGCCGGCGCCGAGGAGGGCGACGCGGTCGCCGAGGAACAGGGCCTCGTCCACGTCGTGGGTGACGAAGACGACGGTCGCTCCCATGCCGTGCAGGACCTCCACCAGCAGGTCCTGCATGCCGGCCCGGGTCTGGGCGTCGAGTGCGCCGAACGGTTCGTCCATGAGGATGACGCGCGGACGCCCGGCCAGGGCGCGGGCCAACTGGGCCCGCTGGCGCTGCCCGCCGGAGACACGGTGGGGCAACTGCCGGGCGTGGTCGACGAGTCCGACCCGGGACAGCCACTCCTCTGCCTGGACGCGGCGCTCGGAGCGCGGGACGCGGCGGATGGCGAGCGGGAGTTCGACGTTGGCGCGCAGGGTGCGCCAGGGCAGGAGGGCGTCCTCCTGGAAGATCAGGGCGCGTTCGGCCGAGGGACCGGCCAGGGGCTGTCCGTCCTGGCTGATCTCCCCGGCGAGCGAGGGCAGCAGACCCGCCAGGGTGCGCAGCAGGGTCGACTTGCCGCATCCGGAGGGTCCGACGACGGTGAGGATCTCACCCCGCGCGATGTCCAGCTCGACGTCGGCCAGAACAGGCGCGTCGGGGCGGCCGAGCGTGGCGGCGTGGAGGATGAGCCGGGTGCCGCGAGGGGACGACGGCGTCCGGTCCACCGTACGGAGTTGGGGCTTGGTGTCAGACGAGGTGCTCATCGCGTGCCTCCTGGGTGTCGGAGGGCTGTTCGGTGCGTACGGCGGCGGGAGCCGGCCTGGCGGGCGCGAGCGCACGCGGTGCCGTCGGCCGGGTTCCGGGGATGTACGACGTGCGGGGCAGCCAGCGCGTCAGGCGACGGCCCAACAGCTCGACGGTCGTGGAGGTGAGCCAGCCGAGGACGCCGATCGTGACCATGCCTACGAAGACACCGGGGTAGTTGACGATCGTGTAGTCCTGCCAGGTGCGGTACCCGACGCCGTACTGGCCCGAGATCATCTCGGCGGAGATCACGCAGATCCACGAGACGCCGATTCCGACCGACAGGCCGCCGAGGATGCCGGGCAGCGCGCCCGGCAGGACGACCGATCCGAGGATCCGCCAGCGCCCGCCGCCCATCGTGAGCACGGCCTCCTCCCACACGGGGGTGAGCGCCCGGACGGAGTGCCGTGTGGAGACCAGGACTGGGAAGAAGGCCGCGGTGAAGGTGATGAAGACGATGCCCTGTTCGTTGGAGGGGAAGAGGAGGATCGCGACAGGCACCAGGGCGATTGCCGGTATCGGGCGGACCACCTCCAGCAGCGGGCCCAGCAGGTCCTCGGCCAGCCGGGAGCGCGCCACGAGCACGCCCCCTGCCACGCCCAGCGCCGCCGCCAGCAGGAAGCCGGTGACGATGCGGGTCAGGCTGGCTGTGAGGTCCGTCCAGTAGTCCGCCCCAAAGAGGCGGTCGGCGAAGGCGTGGGCCACGTCAGTGACCGTGGGGAACTGCGAGAAGCGCAGCCACAGGTCGACGTCCAGGCTGGTCAGCGCCTGCCAGAGGCCGAGGGCGGCCGCGAGGGCGGCCACCCGCAGCGCATACCGACCGATCGGCGGGAGCGGCCGCCGGTACCGTCCCACTCGCGGCGCGGGCCGGCTCATGCGGCACGCTCCAGGGCGTCGGCGTAGGTGATGACGCGGGCGTCGCCGTGCGCGGAGACGTACGCCTGCGCGGTCGCCGGGGCGACGAAGGGCAGGAGCCTGTCGCCGTCGGCGACCCAGACCGCCTTGTCGGCGAACCAGAGGGTGCCGGTGGTGGCGTCGGGCACGTAGGCGGCGCGGATGCCGTCGCGGTGGGCGGCCACGTACCCCAGGAGCTCCGCCGGGGACTTGAAGGCCTTGGTCTCCTCGGCGCTCTTCGGCCAGACCTCGCTCGTGGAGGCCGGGGGCTTGGCGGCGAGCTGCTTGGCGTACGAGGCGCCGAGGGCCTTCTTCACGTACTGGTCGTCGACGAAGGAGTCCACGTCGATGTCGCCGGTCAGCTTGGCCGCCTTCAGGACCGACACGTCCTGCTTGAGGGCGGAGATCAGCTGCGGCTTGACTGCCGGGTCGAAGGTGGAGATGCCGTGCGCGCCGTTGTAGAGGTAGACGACCTCGGCGGGCAGACCGGTGGCTTTCGCGACCTTCTCGGCGGCGGCCACGGGGTGCGCGTTGAGGTAGTCGGTGGCCTGCGCCTGGGCCTTGAGGAAGGCATCCAGGACGGCCGGGCTGTTCTTGGCGAAGTCCTGGCGGGCGGTGACGCCGTGGAAGGTGGGCAGGTTGAGCTGGGCGCCGTCGTAGAGGGCCTTCGCCCTGCCCTGGTAGGTGAGCAGGCCGGGCCAGGCGACGAACTGCGAGAGGGCGTCCGCGCTGCCCGCGGTCAGGGCCGACGCGCCCACGGCGGGCTGCTGGTTGAGCTTCTCGATGCCGTCGTTCGGGTCGATGCCGGCGCGTTGCAGGGCCCGTACGAGGGTGCCGTCGGCGGCGGAGCCGACGCTCGTGGAGACCTTCTTGCCCTTGAGGTCCTTCAGGGAGGTGAGCTTGGAGCCGGGGGCGGTGACGATGGTGTTGAGGCCGCCGCGGAGGTTGTAGCCGGTGACGGAGACCAGGTGGGTGGGGCGGTTCAGCTGCTTGCCGCGGGCGGCGTTGATGAGCAGCGGGAAGTCGCCCATCGAGCCGATGTCGATCTTCCCGGCGGTCATCTGGGCGGTGATGGGGGCGCCGGTGGCGTAGTCCTGCCAGTCGACCTTGTAGGTGCGGCCGTCGCCGAGGGAGTTCAGCTGCTTCTCGAAGTAGCCGAGGGAGCGCAGGAGCGTTCCCGCGGTGACGGTGTTGATGGTCTTGGACTGGTAGCCGACGGTGACCGTGACGGTGGAGCCGTCACCGCCGGCTGCCGCGTTGCCGCCGCAGGCGGTGAGCGGCGCGAGGAGCAGGGCGGAGGCGGCGGCAAGTGCTTTACGTTTCATGGGAGTTCGGCCTCTCACCGGAGCAGGTAGGGCATGTTCACCGTCACGGCTCCGGTGGGACAGCGGGCCGCGCACGGGCCGCAGTACCAGCACTCGTCGACGTGCATGTACGCCTTGCCGCTGCTGTCGTCGATGGCGAGGGAGTCCAGCGGGCACATGTCCACGCAGAGCGTGCAGCCGTTGATGCACTTCGACTCGTCGATGGTCACGGGCACGTCGGCCCGCTGGGGTGCCAAGGGCATGGCTGTCTCCAAGAATGTGCGCGAGCGGGGTGTTTACAGCGACCGGTGCAGCAGACCGCTCATCGAGATGCGGTCGCCGCGGAAGCGGATAAATTCCAGGTCGACGGGACGTCCGTCGGCGAGGTACGTGAGACGTTCCAGCATCAGGACGGCCGCACCGCGCGGTGCCTGCAGTACGGCGGCGGAGTGGACGTCCGCGTTCACCGCCTCCAGGCTGATCTCGGCGTGACCGAGATGCTGGCCGGTGAGCGTCTCCAGGAGCCGGAAGATGTCCGTGTTCTCCAGGTCCTCGCCGAGCAGGGCGGTGCCGACGTCGAGGGGGATGTACGTGAGGTCGAGGGACAGGGGGAGGCCGTTCAGCTGGCGCAGACGTTCGATGTAGAGGACGTCGGTGCCGGGTGGGACGTGCAGGCGATCGGCCACCGGGGACGGGGCGGGGACGGGGCCCACGGTGCGGACCTCGTTGGTGACATGGCCGTGTTCGCGCAGGATTTCTGCGAGGCCCATCAGGCGGTCGAGTCCGTGGGAGTACTTCTGGGCCACGACGACCGTGCCGACGCCGGGGAGGCGTTCCACCAGGCCCTCGGCGCGCAGGAGGTCGAGGGCCTGGCGAACGGTGTTGCGCGAGGCGCTGTAGTCCGTGGCGAGGGTCGTCTCGTGAGGAAGCGCGCCGTCCGGGAATTCCCCGGCCAGGAGCTGGTGGCGGAGCAGGTCGGCGAGCTGGCGAGCCCTGTCCGCACGCAGCCGCCGCCGCGCACGGTGGGCGGCGACGATGGTCGCGCCCTGGCCGGCGTGGTCTCGGATGCGGTCGGCGGATGACATGTTTCGGACCATACCTATCTGGTAGGGAAAGCGGTGTTGCTGGAGTGTTGCGCCACCTGACACAGCACCAGATGCCCGCCTGAACTGGGGGTTCGTCGAACAGGCGGGGAGATCTGCCAGCGCCGCGGTCTACGGCCCAGGAAAGCCGACGAAGCGATCAGCGCGAGATTTCGCAAAGCTGAATCTCCCTACGCGCCCCAAACGCGGGCAGGGCCCGCCCCCTCCGCACACGACAGCACCGGCTCGCTGTGCGGCTATGACGCTTGTGCGGGCCGGTGCCGTGTGCGCGTGGCTGACGGGTCGGGCGCACACTCCGTGTCGCTCGGGATCCCTTCGCTCAGCGGGTGACCAGCAGGCCGCGGCTGTGCAGCACCCACCGCTCCAGCGGGCTGAAGATCAGCAGGTCGATGGCGATGCCGACGAGCAGGGCCAGGAAGATGGCCAGGAACACCTGCGACATGCTGGAGTTGTTCCGCCCGTTCTCCAGCAACTAGTGCCATGTCAGGCAACGTTTGCCCTGTCCGCTCCCGGCACCTCGGGGCTATGTTCCCCGTCGATATGTCCGCCGTTCGGGGGCGCGGCAACGACCAACGTCGCAAACGTTGCCTGACGCGGCACTAGCCCAGACCGACGCCCAGATCGGGCGAGGAGGCGATGATCTCGGCGGCCATCAGAGACCGCCAGGAGAACGCCCAGCCCTGCTTGAGCCCCGCCAGATAGCCGGGTAGTGCCCCCGGCATCACGATGTGCCGCGCCTCGCGCAGGCCGGTCGCGCCCATCGTCCGGCCGGCCCGCAGGAACAGCGGCGGGATCTGGTCGATGCCCGCGACGAGGCCGTTGGCGATGGACGGGACCGCGCCGAGCAGGATCACGGCGTACATCATCGAGTCGTTCAGGCCCAGCCAGATCACCGCGGGCGGCACCCAAGCCACCGACGGCAGCGACTGCAGGCCGGACAGGATGGGGCCGATGGCCGCCCGGACGAACGCCACCCGGGCGACCAGCAGGCCGAGCGGCGTACCGATGACGAGCGCCAGCAGGAAGCCGAGCAGACCACGCGAGATGCTGGTCCAGATGTAGCCGAGCAGAGTGCCTTGGACCCAGGCATCGCGCACCTCGCCCCACACATCGGACGGCGAGGGCAGCTGTGGGGCGACGTTCGCCCGGCTGCCCGGTCGTCGAACGCGACGGCCGCAAGACCCGGTTCACAGCCCATGGCGCCCAGCTGCTTCAGGAGGCTCGGCTGATCGTCGGAACGCATGACGCGGGCGTGCGCAGGCTGCTGGGCGAGGACGGCCCAGGCGCCGAGACCGCCGTCGTCGGCGTCACCGAGCACGGCGCCGACCAGATCCTCCCGGTGCTCACCGAGGCGGTACGGGAGGTGCGGCCGGGCGCCGAGATCCGGTTCCGGATCGACCGCTCGGCGCGACTGACGGACGCGGTCGACCGCGGCGAGCTCGACCTCGCCGTCTACGTCACCGAGGCGACCGCCGCGGCCGGTACCCCCGTGGACGGACTGCCTCTGCGCTGGTACGCCGCTCCCGGCTGGAAGCCGCCCGTCGCCCCCGCCCCGCTGCCGCTGGTCGCCATCAACGAACCGTGTGTCATCCGCCGCCGCGCCCTTGCCGCGCTGGCCGCCGACCACACCCAGGCCACCGTCGTCGCCGAGGCCGGATATCTCGCGGGCGTCCCGGACGCGGCCTGCGCCGGACTGGGCGCCGCCCTGCTCGCCGTGTCCGGCGGCCAGCACCCCGAGGGGCTGACCACGGTCGAGGGCCTGCCCGCTGTTTCTCCGGTACGGCTCAGCGCGCCCCGGGCATGGTGCGGACTCCTCGCTGAGGCGCCGCCATCGAGGCGGTCCGCGCACTGCTCGCCGGCTGCGAGATCGGCCACGCGGCCTGACCGCACCGGTGATGGAAGGGGCTGCGCTGGACCTCGGCAGCGACGCTGTCCGAGTCGTCGTATGGCCGCCGCCACTGCTGTGGCCCCGCCCCGCCCACACCCGCCCCTCACGCGCACCTACCGCGTTTCGGCCGCGTCGAAGCTGTCGCGCGCCGTCGCCGTCCTATGCCCTCAGCGATGACTGGACCGGCAGGATCGTCAGCACCCACACTCCCGACATCCTGAGGGACCCAGCCCGGAAGTTCGGTGGCAATGGCCCTGATCTCCACCCGCGTGGCGCCGAGGAGGCGATCGAGGCCGTCGGCCGGCTCCGCGAGCAGGGCATCACCGCAACCGCCCAGCGCGCCGATAAGTACGGTGGCGACCCGGCGGCACGTGACATCACTCTGGCCGATCCTCTGCGCGCGCTGGACGTGCTGGAGCGGCGGCTCGGTTTCCGGGAGAAGCTGCTGGGTGGCGAACTCACCCTCGCCGACGTGCAATTGTGGGCGAGACTGCCCTCAGGCATCACGCCCACTGCCGGGGGAGGAGGCAGACGGCGCGGCGGTGTAGATCGTGGAGTGGGCGGCGTGCGCACGACATGAGGCACCGGAGCCGGCGCTGCGGCCCGGCTGACCGGGAAAACGGGGGGCGGACGCCCGGCCTCCGGCGGTTTTCATGCGACTGCAATCCTGCCTCCATCATCCGCCACGCACTGCCGCATAGCGTCGCATGACATGACGGACACCGACACCGCCAGCCCCTTCGACGAGCAGTTCCGGTTCCCTGCGGACCTGATGGAGACGCACCGCGGCGCCACAGGCCGCGTGGCCGTGGTCGGCGGCGGCATCTCCGGACTGGCCTGTGCTTACGAACTGGTCCGACGGGGGCTGGAGGTGACGGTGTACGAGCGGGCGGGCCGTCCCGGTGGCCGCATCCGCACGCACCGCTTCTGGGACGGCACCCACGGCGAGCTGGGCGCGATGCGGCTGCCCTCCAACCACCACACCACGCTGCACTACGTCCGCCGATTCAGGCTGACCACACGGACGTTCGTCAACGCCAACCCGGACGCCTACCTCCACCTGCGCGGACAGCGCGTACGCGCCCGCGACGCCCACGTCCTGCCCGGCCGGTACGGGCTGACCGGACCGGAGGCCCGTGACCCGCGCCAGTTACTCGAAGAACTGCTGCACCATGTCTGGCACGGGCTGCGGCCCGAGCAGCACAAGGCGATCCTCGCGGGCGAAGTGGGCGACCCGGACGTCGAGGCGCTCATGTCCACCTCCCTGTGGCAGTACGCCAGCACCCGGCTCACCCCGCAGGCCTGGGACCTCGCGGGCCAGGTGAGCGGCCTGGCCCACTACGAACACGCCTCCCTTCTGGAGGTGCTGGTCGACTACTTCGGGCTCTTCCACGTCGAGCAGCTGGAGCTGACCGACGGCATGGACGCCCTGGTCTCCGCGTTCGTACGAGCCCTGCCGCCCCGGACGCTCAGACTCTCCGCACACATCGAGCGGATAGGCATCGACGGCGACGGGGTGCGGGTGCTCGGCCGCGGCCTCGGCGGGCGGCTCGACGAACGCTACGACTGGGCCGTGTGCGCACTGCCAGCCCCCGCCCTGGACCAGATCCGCTTCGAGCCGGGTCTGCCGCCAGGCCAGCGTCAGGCGGTGCGCGGCATCCACTACGCGAGCAGCAGCAAGACCCTGCTGCACGTGAACCGCAGGGTGTGGGAAATGTCCGACGGTATCCACGGAGGTGGCAGCTTCACCGACCTGCCCATCCAGCAATGCTGGTACCCGTCGGACAATGCCCGCCCGAACGGTAAGAGTTGGGAAGCGAGCGATCCCGCCCGCTCCCACGATCCAGCCGTTCTGACCGGCGCTTATCTCTGGGAGGGCAACGCACGGCGGTTCTCCACCCTCCCGGAGGAGGACCGCACCGGGCTCGTCCTGGAATCCCTGGAACAACTGCACCCCGGCATCGCCGACACCGTCGACGACATCGTGCACTGGAACTGGGACGAACAACCGGGCATCGGCGGAGGCGCGTTCGCCTACCTCGCGCCCGGTCAGCACGCCCGCTACCTCACCGAGCTCGGCGCGCCTCACCCCGTGGAGCGGCCCAGGGTCTTCTTCGCGGGCGAGCAGCTGTCGGTGGCGCACGCATGGATCCAGGGCGCCCTGGAGTCCGCCCTCGTGGCGGTGCGCCGCGTGCTGGAAGAGGCGGGCGACCGTGCCGTACTCCACTGAGGGGCCGCACCGGGCCCGCGGAAACCGATGGGCGCCCTGGGCCCTCGCCTCGGTCAGCGTGGTCTGGGGCGCCAACTACACCGTAAACGCCTGGGGCCTGCGCGAGTTCACCGTGGCTGGCTTCAACGCGCTCCGCTTCCTGCTCGCCGCCCCGCTGCTGCTGGCCCTCGCCCGGTGGACCGAGGGCACGCTACGGGTGCGGCGCGGCCTGTGGCCCCGGCTGCTGCTCTCGGCCGCCGTCGGCATCGTCGGCTACCAGTTGGCGTTCAGCGCCGCCGTACGGCTGAGCACACCCGCCGCCGCGGCGATCCTGATCGCTCTCTCACCGTTCTTCACAGCGTTGTTCGCCCGACTGGCTGGTGAGCGCGCCACGCTGCCCGCGCGACGGGCCGCGGTGGCCGGGACGGTGGCCTTCGCCGGAGTCGTCCTCGTCGTGCTCGGACGCCAGGGCACCGCGGCCGGCCCTGCGGCCACGGAGTGGTACGGCAACGTCCTGGCCCTTCTCGCCGCCGCACTGTGGGGCTGGTACCCCGTGGTCACCCGACCGCTTCTGAAGCACCACAGCCCACTGCACGTGACCGCCTGGACCTCCGCGGCGGGCACGGCGGTCCTGCTCCCGCTCGCCGCGATCGCGGGCTTCACCGTGCACGGGACGGTACGGCAGCCCTTGAGCTGGTTCTCGCTCGGCTACTCCGTGCTGCTCGTGACGGTCGCCGGGCTGGTCTTCTGGTACCGGGCGGTGGGGCAGGCGGGTTCGGCGGCGGTGATGCTGTGGATGTTCGCCGTCCCGGTCGCCGCGGCCCTCTTCGCCGCCCTGACCGGTGAGCAGCACATCACCTGGTCACAGACGGCGGGCTCCGCCCTGGTCCTCGTGGCACTGGCGTACGCCCAAGGGCTGTCCTTCGGGACTCCCCGCAAGCCCCACCGAACGCGATCAACCACACGGGAAAGGAACGCAGATGAGCATCACCCTGGCCCAGGCACACCGGATCGTGCAGGCAGGCCTTGACTTCGCCCGCGAGGAGAAGCTTGAGCCGCTCACCTTCGCCGTTCTCGATCCCGGTGGCACCTTGGTGACCCTGGCACGCGAGGACGGCGCCGGACTGCTGCGGCCGGACATCGCCGTCGCCAAGGCGTGGGGCGTCCTGGGGCTCGGCATCAACAACCGCGAGATCAGCAGGCGTGCCGCCGCCGCGCCCGAGTTCTTCACCTCGATCGCGACCCTGGCCGGAGGCAGGGTGCTGTCCGTGCCGGGTGGTGTGTTCGTACGGGACGAGCAGGGCCGTCTGCTGGGCGCGGTCGGCGTGACCGGCGACACCTCGCTCAACGACGAACGTGCGGCGGTCGCCGGCATCCGGGGCGTGGGCCTCGTACCCGAGACGGGCGCGGACGAACAGGAGGAGTAGGCGCACGCGGACCTGTCGGAACGTCGTCGTGCGCTCCAGCAGTGACGCAGGGCACCCATTGCGGTCTGATCAATCACGAGACTGGGTACGCCGCCCACAGCGTTCTCCGCCGGTACGGGCTGTGCCGAGCGCTGAAGTCAGTCCCCGAACAGGCTGTCCTGGACGTATTCGACTACGTTCACCTTCGGGTAGAAGAGGCCCAGCAGCATGAATGTCCTGGGATGAGCAGCGATGTTGCCGACGAAGAAGTGAACGGCACGGTCGCGGGAGAAGATCCGGTCGTACCACGTCCGCAGCTTCTCCTGCACTGCGCGCTCGCCGTACTTGCGCAGGAACTTGCGGTACGACGCACCGGCCTCCCAGTCCTTCAGGGCCATGTCGTGCGTCGGGCAGTCGGCGTCCGCACAGCGGAACCGGTAACGGAATTCCAGCGGTACCCATTCGAGCGGCGCCAAGTCTTGTTCTAGGAGGTCCAGTTGGCTGGCCAGAGCGGCCTTGGACTCGGACCATCGCTCGGCCGCCGTCAGCCGGAAGCTGACATCGTTGGGCCGAAAGACGCCGAGCGACGTCCCGTGCGCCTGCTGGTCCCTCCGGATGGCACACAAGGACGGCGCGACGAGGGGCTCGACGTACTTGTACCGCTCCCTCCAGTCACCGACCGCCGCAATCTCGCCCACGATCTCTAGGGTGCCGAGGTCTGGCCGCAAGCTCTCGGGCCGGGAGTCGCGCCGGCCGTGTGGCTCGACGTCGACCTTGATGATCGAGTACTTGGAGAACCGGGCCTCTTCGGCGAGGAGCCGGAAAGGCACCGGGAAGAGCCGCACGTGCTGGGGCGCACCCTGATCCAGCCGTATGCCTGCCACACAGCTGGTCTCGCGGTACTTGTTGGACAGCTCGGGATACGTCTTGACCGTGATCATGATCCGTGCGCGCTGCCGATCCCGCGATCCCATGGCTGCCCCCTCCACTGATCTCCCGATCCGATTGGAGGAGGGACACGCGCCACCGGCAAGGGCGCGTGCGGGGACGAGGGTTGAAGTCAGGCCAGCGGCAGCACGGGCACGGAGGCCCGCTCGCGGACCGTCTCCAGGACGACCTGCCGGTGGCAGCGGCTCTCGTCCTTCTCGAAGCACAGCACCGCGACCCGGGACTGACGAGCGTGCTCGGCGAGGCGGTCGAGGTCGGACTGGGCCTCCTCGGACCGCAGCACGCCACGGAATCGGGCCCTGCCCACGTCAAGGCGGCCGTCCCAGAATGGGGCGCGGTTGTCCTTCGGATTGCCCAGGCCACGCAGGTGGGCGGACTCGATGCCGGCCTCGGCAAGTGCTTCCCCGAGACGAGTCTTGCTGAAGCCCTTCTTACGACTGATCGGCGTAAGCCGTACGTCCGCCACAACATCGATACGACTGTCGAGGAGCGAGGCGACGAAGGAGTCGATGTCCCGGCCTTCGTACCCGGCCGACCACAGACCCGGCGTCGCGGCGCTGGTCGTCTCCCGGAACAGCTCGTCGAGCGATGAGTCGAGGGCTCGTGCGAGCTCGCCGACGGTGAAAGAACCTGGCTGGATCGCTCCCTGGTTCTCCAGTCGTGCCAGCGTGTTGACGCTGACACCGGCCTCCTTGGCCAGCCGCTCGCGCGACCACCCCCGCGCCTCTCGCAGTTCCCGAACCCGCAGCGCGAGGAGCTGCGCAGGAGTGTGGTCGTCGTAACGCGCTGAGTGATGACCGGCCATGGGCCGTGATCCTCACGGCCATTGACTTCTGGCGCGTGGCCGCATGGAGGACCCCGCCTTCGTGTGCTCTAGGCCGGTTCGCGGCCCAGGAGGGTGGCGCGTCGGTAGTACTCGTACAGTCCGTCGAAGACCGGCTTGGTGACGGCCATGGTGTGCTCGTCGTCGCCGATCATGGACAGGCCGCGCAGGACGACGTCCAGGCCGGGGGCCTCGGGGGCGTCGAAGCGTTCGTCGTCGAGGTCGGCCTCGTGGATGATCTCGGCGATGCGCCGCAGGGCCGGGTCGGCGGTGAGGTCGTAGCGGCGCAGGATGGTCTCGAAGCTGCAGTCGCCGTGGTGGTGGCCGAGTTCGGCGCCGCGCATGTCGAAAGCGGTGGCGTCGACGGGGACTTCGGCCGGGTCGGCGACGAAGACGAACTCGGCGTCGGGATCGACGAAGCGGCGGAGCAGCCAGGCGCAGGCGGCGCGGTCGATGTGGATGCCGGCGCGGGTGGCCCACTTCATGCGGAGTTCTCCTCGGGGGCGGAGGCGGGGGAGGGGACGGTGTTCGTGGCGTGGGCGGGGTGCAGGGCCTCCACCGCGGCTTCGGCGGTGCGGCGCTGCGGCGGGGGGAAGTAGTCGCGGCGTTGGATGCGGCGCAGCTCGGCGCGCAGCTTGCGCAGGGTTCGTCGGCGTTCGTCGTCGGGCTGGTGGCGGGCTTCCTCGGCCTGGGCGCGTACCGCCTGGTACTCGGCAGTGCGGGCGTCGGTCATGGTCCGGGCGAGCCTGCGCTCCTCGGCGAGCGCGGCCGGGTGGGCGAGCCACAAGGTGGCGGTGCCGCCGAAGTCGGTGATCTCCTCGGCGATCCACTCCAACTGCTCGCGAGTGCGGGCGTCGGCGGGCAGCGCGACCAGGCCGTCGCTGATCTGGGCGACACCGAGCCGCTTGAGCTTGCGCCAGACGGTGATGCGCGGCGTCGAGGGCTCGCGGGGCAGGCGGTAGGAGAGCAGCACCCACTGGCCCGGGGCGCTGGGCGCCGGAAGCGCCGGGCTGTCGTCGTCGCTCACGCGGAGAGTCCTGGGCAGCGGTGGTTTCCCATCGCCCAGAGCGTACGGCGCGGACGACGCTCTGCCGTGGCCGACGGCTGCAATGAACTGTTCACCTTCATCGGTACCTCGCTCCCTTCCGCCGCCCGACATCATGATGTAACCATGGTTGCACTTCCATGACACCACCTGGATGGAGACCTCCGCGGATGACCGCCACCGACCGCCCGGCCTCGGAACCGCCGAAGACCGAGCCTGACCGGGGCGATCTCATACCGTTCCGCCAGGCCCTGCGGACCTGGTTCACGATCTCGCTGCAGACCTTCGGCGGCCCCGCCGGACAGATCGCCGTGATGCAGCGGACGCTCGTCGAGGAGAAGCGCTGGATCGGCCAGCAGCGCTTCCACCACGCCCTCAGCTACTGCATGCTGCTGCCCGGCCCCGAGGCCCAGCAGCTGGCGATCTACACCGGCTGGCTGCTCAACGGCACCCGGGGCGGCCTGGCCGCCGGCACCCTCTTCGTGCTGCCAGGCGTCGTGGCGCTGCTCGCGCTGTCCGCCCTGTACGTCGGCCTCGGTACGACCGCCGCGGTCACCGGTCTGTTCGCCGGGCTCGCTCCTGCCGTGGTCGCCATCGTCGCGCAGGCCGTGTGGAGGGTCGGCCGCCGTTCGCTGACGCACCCTCTGCTGGTGGGTCTCGCGGTGGCCTCCTTCGCGGCGTTGGCCCTGTTCCAGGTGCCGTTCCCCGTCGTGATCGTCGTCGCCGGGGTGGCCGGATGGCTAATCGCCCGCTGGGCGCCCGCCGTCTTCAAGTCCGCCGCGCACGGCTCCGGCGACGATGGGCCGGCGCCTCTGATTCCCGACGACGTACTGCACCACGAGCGCCCGAGCCGCCGCCGTACCGTTCGCCTCCTGCTGGCCGGCCTGCTGCTGTGGGCCGTCCCGGTGGCCGCCGTGGCCGTACTGACCGGCACCGGCAGCGTCTTTACCACCCAGGGACTGTTCTTCTCCGGCACCGCCCTGGTCACCTTCGGCGGTGCCTACGCCGTCCTCGCCTACGTCGCCCAGCAAGCCGTGCAGACGTACGGCTGGCTGAGCGCCGGCGAGATGGTGCGCGGCCTGGCGCTGGCCGAGACCACGCCCGGACCGCTGATCATGGTGGTGCAGTTCGTCGCGTTCCTCGGCGCCTACCGGGACCCGGGCTCCCTCGACCCGTGGGCGGCCGCATTCCTCGGCGCGCTGCTGACCACATGGGTCACCTTCGTGCCGTGCTTCCTGTTCATCTTCCTGGGCGCCCCCTACATTGAGCGGCTGCGCGGCAACCGTCACGTCTCCGCCGCCCTCAGCGGCATCACGGCGGCCGTGGTCGGCGTCATCGCCAACCTCGCGCTCTACTTCGCCGAGCACACCCTCTTCACCACCGTCGACAACCGCACCTTTGGGCCGCTGCACCTGGGACTGCCGGACCTCACCACCTTCCGCCCCGTCGCCCTCGGCATCGCGGTCGTCGCCATCGCCCTGATCTTCCGGCTGCGCTGGACCGTCCTGCGGACCCTGGGCGTGTGCGCCGCCCTCGGGCTCGCGGCGGCCCTGGCCGGGTTGACCGGGAGCTGATCCGCGCCAGCCTCCGGGCCCTCGCAGGCGGTGGTGCCCACCGCCTGCGCCCGCTCCCGTATCAGTCGCCGACCCGACGGCTGCCAGGCACCTTCTCCCGTGCCGTAGAGGCGAGTGCGGCCCGGGCCCGCTGCACCCGGCGCAGGGGCGCGGTCCGCGAACGCCTCAACTCCTCCACTGAAGTGTGCTCTTCACTGTCCCAGGCGGTCTGGAGCGGACTTTCCACCGGCACACGCCCCCACTTCCCCAGCTCCCGGAATCGCGTTGATCATTGTCATCGGCAGGGGACAGGCGTCCCGCCGGAACATGGCAGGCATGGGTGGCAGGATGGCCGCCATGGCGAACAGCAGGAGTGCGAAGGCGACCTCGCGGACGGCACCGAGCAAGACCGTCCACAAAATCAAGATCACCTTGCGGGACTCCCGGCCTCCGATCTGGCGCCGCCTGGAGGTGCCGTCCGGCATCACCTTGCGTGAGCTGCACGACGTCATCCAGGCCGCCTTCGGCTGGGAGGACTACCACATGTGGGCCTTCGAAAGCGGACGGGACCGATACGGCGCCGCCGACCGTGACCTGGGTATCCGCAGCGCCGCTTCCAAGCAGCTCCGCCAGGTCGCTGCCCGCGCCGGCGACCGGCTCTGCTACACCTACGACTTCGGCGACGGCTGGGAACACGACATCCTCGTCGAGGACATCACCGACCCGGAGCCGGACACCGCCTACCCCCGATGCCTCACCGGCCGCCGAGCCTGCCCGCCCGAGGACTGCGGCGGCATGTGGGGATACGACTACCTCATCGAAATCCTTGCCGACCCTGACCACGAAGAACACGAAGACCGCCTGGAATGGTTGGGCCTCGACTCGGCCGACCAGTTCGACCCCTCAGCCTTCGATCCAGCACAGGTCAACTCCGCGCTATCCCCTCACGCGACCGTGCTCGTCAAGAACTGACACGTCACTGCCCCGCTGTCAGCAACCCCCGTCGCTTGCTGACAGCGGAACACAGACCCCCGCAAGATCAATGCGGCGCGACGACGGTACGCAGGAAATCGAAAGGGAGGGATAGGCTGGGTTCCGCCGCGGCCATCGGGCTCCATTCTCGGACACCGTGCCCTCCCTTGCGGTCAGACCCACCTGGGCAGGGTGGTGTACGTGTGGACGTCAATCATGCCGAAAGGGACTGACGGCGTGGACGGTTGCGGACACGCTGCCGCCACAGGACTCCCAGGAACGGCACGACGCCACCTCTGACCCCACTTCCGGTTTCAGAGCGGCACTCGAGTCGGGAACTGGAAGGGACTTGCGGTGCAGATTGGTCGAGGTTGGGACGGATGTGTCCTCTCTATGCCTGGCATGACAGGTCGGCCACCAAGAGATCGAGGGTGACCTCTTCATGGAGCGCGACCCCAAGAGCGGTCATCGCCGGGGCGAGGCCCGGGTCCCAGGCCGCGCTGACGGGCTGGCCGTCGAGCGGCAGCTGAGGGATTCCCTCGGCCCGGCTTCGAGTGGCCAGGTGCTCGTAGTCCTCGGCGCCCATGCGCCATGGCTGGGCTCCACAACGGTGGATGATCCGATTCGCCAGAGCGATGCCCGGCCAGTCGAAGTCGCCGTGGTACGCGAAGCGGCAGCCGGTGGTGGCGAGAGCCTCGAGGAGTGTGAGGACCACCGTGGCGGCGCTGCCGGACGTGCACACCAAGGGCCGGACGCAGGCAGCGTCCGCCGCAGCTTCCACCACGCGCGGATTCTCACAGATGTGGATCACTTCTCCAGCAGGTAGTCGCAGCTGGAGGTCGTGAAGATCGCGCGGCGTGAGGTGGGCTTCGGCGTGATGGTCCGCCCGCTGCCTCAGGGCCTGCTCCCGCCATCCCCCACCTACGGGCCGCAGCCCGTAGGTCAGCACGGTGCTGGAGACGTCGTCCGGTGTGACGGACACCAGACGCCACAGTGCGCGCCGGCCAGCCGCGTCGCCGGGGAACTCGGTGCCGTGGGCGAGGGCGATGCCGCGTTGGACGAGACGCGCGAGCCAGGTGCCGTCGTCCAGGCCGTGTGCGGACCCGGTCGCCAGGGCGGCGAGTTCTCCTCGGCCTCGGGGGCCGCCCCGCCCGGGGCCGAGCAGTACGGTGAGGACCTGGACAGCCTGCTGAAGCGTCCGTAGCGCCGTTTCAGGTGGTACTCCTCTCGGTACGCCGGTACGGCGCAGCAGGTCGTACCACTGACCGGTCCACTCCTGGCCGGCGAGCGGAGAGGCGTCCAGCGCCGAGGCGAGCGACGACCAGACGCGCTCGCGCCGTGCCGCGACATCCGCGCGGACGGCACGGCGGTCGGTGAGCGGAGGGCCCAGTTCCTCCAAGACGTTCCTGAGCCCGAGTCCGGCCGCCGAGGCGCGCAGCCGCGTGTCGAGCGCATTGAGGTGCACAGTTACCGCAGCACCTGTGATGGGTTTACCCAACAGGAGTGACAGGTCGTTGCGTTCCTGGGTGCTCACCGAGGTCAGTCGGAGGGAACCAGTGGCCTGCACGCCGTTGCTTTCCATGCGCTTGCGTACCGCCTCCCAGAGCCTGGTCAGCCCGGGACCGGCCAGCCAGTCCCGTGTGCCCGCGGGCAGCTTGCTCATACGGATACCAGACGCCGGTGCCGGCCGTTCCAGGTGTAGTGCAGGGTGGCCACCCCGCGTACATGGGGATCGCGGAGGCACTCGTAGATGTGGAGGGACGGCACCTCCGGCCAGTTGCCCATGAGCCGTTCGCTGGTGAGGACGAAGTCGAGATCGAGATCGACGAGGATCCGTCCCAGCCTCCCGTGGGTGGGTTCGTCGACCTTGGCGAAGGCGTCGTCCAGGAGGATCAGGCGCGGGGCGTGGGGTGCCGACTCGGCGAGGCCGGTGAAGTGGGCGGCGGCTGCGGCGAAGAGCACGAGGTAGGAGAGCACTCGCTGCTCGCCCTGGCTGAGCCCGGTGCGGCCGGTCAGTTTCCGCCGCCGTCCCGGAGCGGCGTCCTCGACGACAAAGGTGTGGAAGCGGAACCAGTCGCGGTAGTCGAGAGCGGTCCGCAGGTGGGCGGCGTAACCGGCTGAGGGATCGGCCCGTCGGGCATCCTCGATCTGGCGTTGCAGCACCTCGCGGAGCTGCTCGGTCTGCTCACGCGTGCGCAGGCTCGACGGGCTGCGCAGCAGGTCCACGGCCGCCCTCACGTCTGCGTCGACGTCCTCGTCCAGTTTCCACAGCAGTTCAACGCCGAGGCCGTGGGAGGTGCGTACGGTCCGCAGGGTGTCGTTGAGAGCCGCGACCAGGTTCGCCGCGGTGATGACCTGGGCCGAGAGATGGTCGCCCAGCTCGCCGGTCAGGAACCGCTGGAACACCTCACGTTCGCGCTCGGTGAGCCGTCCCCGGGCCTCTGCCGCCTGGACGGCGATACGCTCGCCCACGGCCGCGACGTCGTGGGAACCGTGGTCGTCGATCAGGCGGCACACCTTGATCCCGTCGCGTTCCTCCAGTTGCGCGTCGTAACCGCCGGCCAGCTGGTCGCGCAGGTCGGTGTGCCGGTTGAGCAGGGTGCTGTCCGAAACCTCGCCTTTCGGGCGGCCGAGGGCCTGCTGTACCGCGTCGGCCAGCGCCTGTAGCGCGCGCAGACGGCTGCGGACGTCCGAGCCGGGGTCGTCCGCCACGTCCTCGGGCAGTGTGGACCGCTCCAGCCCGGCGCCGCGCACCACCTCCGGTCGGCCGAGTGCGCTGCGAAGGGCGCCGCCGGTTGCGATGACCGCCGTCTCCTGGGCGGTCAGGTCCTCGCGCAGGCGCTTCTCCTCCTCTTCCGCGCGCACGCGCCGGTCGTGTAGATCGTTCCGGATGCGTTGTGCTGCCGGGACGGCCTGGGCGGCGTGGGCATTGCGCTGTCTTGTTTCCTGCTCGCGGGTGAGGATTTCTTCTTCGGTTGCCCCGATGGCCTCCTCGCGGGTGCGCAGGTCCTGTTGCGCGGTGCGCAGCCCGGTGAGGCGGAGCCGGTAGTTCTCCTCCGCGGCCCGGCGATCTCTACGGGCGTGTTCGTATCGCTCGGCGTCGGCGTGATGGGTGCCGAGCCGCTCGCCTGTGCTGCCGATGGCTCGGCGAAGATGCCCGATGCCGGTGAGCAGGGCGGCCAGCGCGGTGCGTACGCGTACCAGTTCGGCGGGGTCGCTGGGCAGGTCGTGGGCGGTGGCGGTGGCGTCAGCCTCGGTGCGGGCGGCTACGGCGAGGGCGCGGGCTTCCTCGGCCAGCCGTGCCGCGCGGGTGGCCTTGGCGGTCAGGTCACGCAGTCTTCTCTCGTCCGACTCGGCTCTGCTCCAGGCGTCGGCGAGACTGCGTGCCTGGGGGAAGTCCTGTTCCGCGAGCCTGAGGGCCCGACGCCGGGCGTCGGCCTCGGTGAGTTCGTGACGGGTGTCGGCCAGCCGCTGCTCCGTCTGCGTGAGCCGCTGTTCCAGGTCGGCCAGGATGCGCCGCCGGGTCTCGGCGCGTACGGCGGCTCCCACGTACTCGGCGTCACTCTTGTGGTGCCGGCCGCTGAGGATGCCCAGACGCCAGCTTCCGTCGTAGTGCACCGCGTCATGAGCTGTCGTTTTCTCGGCCGGTGCGAGCGCGATGGCGGCCAGCAGATGTTCCACCTGCTCGGACGTGACTCCACACCCCGGTTGCGGCGCTGGGCACAAGGCTGAGGCGAGGGTCGGACCGTCCGGCAGCGCGGGGCCGGGACGCAGCAGAGTGTCACGAGTGCCGGGCTCGACAAGGGCGCCGTCTGCGCCGACCCACGCGTCCAGGATTCCGCTGGCTTCCAGTGCTGCTTCCAGACCGGCCCGACGGGCGGGGCTCAGATCATCCGTGAAGTCCACCAGCTGGTAGAACGGCGCTCCGGTGCCCGGTGTCCTTTCGGCGACGCGGTGGTGGGGGACCGGCGGCTCGGGATCTGTACGTAGCTCCCAGTCACGCTTCTGACTCGCCAGGCGGTCGACTTCCTCGTCGAGTCGGCCGACGGTGAGTGCGAGGGCGTCGCGGCGTCTGGTGAGTTCCTCGCTGTACGGCTCCAGTGCGGCATGGGCGGCCTGCCACGCCTGGCTGTCGGTGTCGGGCGGGAGCGTGCGGTCCGCGAACGGGGCGTCGGCGGAGCTCTCGAAGGCGACCGCTACGTGGACGGCATCCAGCGGCGGGCAGTCGGACCCGACGGCGGCTCGCGTGCGGGTGGTCCACGCGACGACCCGGCGGGCGTAGGCACCGCTCTCCTCGGCGACCTTCTCGCGGCCGGCGTCAAGACGGCCGGCGGCGTCTTCCGCCTCGCCCTCCAGCCATTCGCGCTCGGTGTCGGCCTGCTCCGCCCGGCTTCGGGCCTTCTCGGCCTGCGCGGTGAGACGCGTCACCTCCTGGACCATCCGAGTCCGGTTCTTCACGACCGTCTCGGCGTCCTCCAGCTGCGTCTGCCAGGACCGCAGTCCGTCCTGAACCGCCGCCGTGTCCACACGGACGGCCGACCGGTGCTGCACGATGTGCGTCTTCCCGTCCGGAGCGGTCAGCTCCGTCTCGCCGGCTTGGGAGCGGACCGTGCGGGGCAGAGCGACTGCCTCAGCGAGATGGCCGGGGGGAAGTCCGGCCTTCGCCGCCTGCGTCAGCAGTTGCCGGTGATCGGTGCCCAGTTCGGCGAGTCGGCTCCCGAGGTGGTCGACACCGTCGGCCAAGCGCTCGGCTGCGCCCTCCTCTGCGCCGTGTGCGTTGCTCAGGGCGGTGAAGGCGGCCACGGCGGCGGTGTGCAGCGCCTCGACCGTGCTTCGGCGTTCCGACAGTTCGTGCAGGCTGCGGTAGGCGTGGCTGGCGTGCAGGGCGGCGAGGTCGGTCCGGGCGGCTTCTTCCTCTTCGCGTAGGGCTTCCAGCCGGGCTTCCGACTCCTCCTCCTGCGTCCTCAGCTCGCTGGTCCGCTGTGCGGCGTCTCCGGTTGCCCGGCGTCGCTGCGCGAGGATCCCCAGCTCCCGGCTCACCGCCTGCGCGGAGGTGCGCAGGACACCGGACAGGTAGCCGCGGTAACTGGTGAGGAAGGTGCGCAGCGCCGTATCGGTGCGCTCCAGGCGGCCGAGTTCGTCACGTACGGCGTCGAGGTCGTGGAGGTTGCGCGCGACCTTCTCGACCACGTCCTCGTCGAGTCCGGGCAGGGTCTCGCTCAGCAGGGAAGCAAGTCCACCGTGCTCGATGCGGTCCCCGACGGTGGGCCGCCGCAGCCGGTGGAGGAGCTGGGTGAGGTTGCGGTAGCGGGTTGCGTCGGTGATGCCGAACAGTTCCCGGGCCACCCGTGAGCGGTGGACGTTCGCGCGGTCGGTGACGTTGTCGGAGCCGACGATCTCCTTGAGCCGGTCGACCGGCAGGGGCTTTCCGCCTTCGACCAGGTGCAGGTCCTCACCGACGCGCAGCGGGGTGACGAAGAACGCCGGCAGCGCCTTCTGCGTCGACTTCGAGGCGCGGATGGCGACGCCGAGGGTGAGGTGGCGATGGTCGCCGCCGTCGGTCGTGCCCCGAAACTCCACCCACAGGTAGCCGAGACGGTTGGTCTGCTCGAACCCGTCCAGCATCAGCCAGGCGAGAGTGGTCCGGCCAGTGCCCGTCGCGTCCAGTGCCCGTGAGTCGCCGTCCAGCAGATACGGGAGCAGCATTTCCAGGGCCTTGGACTTGCCCGCGCCGTTCTTGCCGCGCAGAAGCAGCCGTCCGTCGCCGAAGGCGAACTCCTGCTCGTCGTACTGCCAGACGTTATGGATGCCCGCGCGGTGCAGTCGGAAGCGAGTGCGGGCGGTGGTGGTGGGGCCGGAACGCGGCAGCGGGACGAGACCACGCGCATTGGTGGTCACAGCGGCAACTCCTCCTGAACATCAGTGCCCTTGCCAGCTTCGGTGGCCGTGCGCACGGTCACGTGGGTGGCGTAGCGTGCCGCCGCAGCCAGCAGCACCCAGCTGTCACCGCCAGGACGTGCCCTGCGGACCTCAGTCACGGTGCGTCCCTCCAATGCCTCTTCGGCGTACCCCTCCGGCAGCCCATCTCCCTCAGCACGCAGCCGACCGGTGCGGGCCATCAGCCGCATGCGGGCCAGCAGGTCCAGCACGGCCTCCCGCAGAGCGGGGATGTCCTCCAGGTAGCCACGCTGCCAGTTGCTGCGCTGTCCGTACTCGGCGACCAGTTCGGCCAGCAGTTCGTCCACCAGACCGTCCGGGACAGCCACGCCGATGACGAGAGTCCCTCCTGTCGCCGGGTGTCCGGGCTCCTGCGGCCGAAGGCGCTCCACGAGCCGTTCCACCAGTAGCAGCGCGGCCTGCGCGACCGTCCCGGTGCCGGGCAGGTGCAGGTCCGTCAGCTCGTCCTCCGGATCCACTAGCGCCACTCCCTCGGCGCGGATCTCCATCTCCAAGCCCAGAAGTTCGGAGAACGCCTGCGCTTCGCGACGCTGCCGGGTGCGCAACCAGTCGCGTTCGGCGTCGGTCAGCTCGTCCAGGTAGACGACGGGTGTCTCGACGAGCATCCGACGCACATAGGTGCGAGGACCGCCGAACCCCGGGTCCGCTGCCCGCCGGACCAGGTCGGCGCCGTCACGGGCCTGGGCGAGCGGGCCGGCGACGACGACGCGGGCCAGCTCGCGGTCCACGGTGATCAGGGCCTCTCCGCCCGCATCGTGCGCGAGAGCGGCCACATGGCCCTCGGTCTCGATGAGGACGCCCCACTCGACCAGCAGGCGCAGAGCCGCTACCAAGGTCCGTTTCCCGGCCGCCCTAGCTGTCTCCTCCAGCTCGATCTCGGCGTCGGCTGCGGCGGCCCTGATGTCGGTCACCAGCTGTGACAGCAGCAGTTGTTCGGGTGCGGTCACCAGCACGGACAGGGCCAGCGCGAGACAGGCGTAGGTGTGCGGGGTGAAGGGGGTACCGGTGGCGCGCTCCAGCCGGCGGCCCGCGCCTGCTCCCAGCCCCGCCTTGAAGAGCCGGGCGTATGAGCTGTCAACGAGCAGGCGGTAGCCGAGCACCTGCTGGAACCGCTTGCCCAGCCAGTCGGCATGCCTGCGGATCAGCGGGAAGAGGTCGGCGTGCGGGCCGTCCGAGGTGACCAGCGGATGGGCGAGCAGTAGCCGGGCGGCGCTGCGGCGCTCGGCGGCCAGGGCGACGTCGTGTGTCGAAGGGAGGGTCATGACACGCTCACCCTCGCATCGCCGTCGGCCACGTCGGAGGAGGTACGGCCGACGTCCAGCTCCAGGTCGTCCAGCAGCAGGTCGCCGTCGACCGAGTGCAAGACGCACCGGGCGCCCGCCGTGCGTCGCACGGTGAGCCGGATGCCCAGCTCGGCGTCCTCGCTGTGCGCCTGATCGAGGTGGAATTCCGTCGCGCCCACCCCGTCCGTGCCGGCGCGACGCCTCAACTGCGCATTGCCGAGTGCGGTGGCCAGCAGCTCCAGGAGCAGCCCGAGCGCTGCAGAGGTGAGACGCACCTCGGCGAACCGGCCTGAGGCACTGCGTAGTTCGCCCGCCGCCGCTGCCCTGGCCGCCGCCCGCTCACGGGCTGCCTCCCGCAGCCGCCTTTTCTGCGCGGAGTGGTCCTCCACCGCGGATGTCCGGCCCCGCTGGGCGCGGCTGCCCCTTTCCCGCAGAGCCACGGGCACCTCGACCACCGGCCCGGTCCACCAGCTCGTGTTGGCGGGCACTACCTCGTCGGTGGCTGGGGGTATGCCCAGATGGCGGGCGCCGTGCAGCCCGAAGGCGGCGACGGCGATGTCGTGCGCGTCCTGCGGCGCCGCTTCCTCGAACCACCGGGCCAGCCGCAGCAGGTCCTTGCGTCGGGACATCTCCCCGGTGGCCGACCGCAGCATCCGCTTGGCGTTGGCGAGCAGCGATTGCAGCGCGCGCAGGGTGGCGTCCCGCAGTTGATCGACTTGGCTCCCCTGCCCGTCGGTGTCGCTGAACCAGCCGCGCAGCCCCTCCCAGTCCGCGAGTTCGCGCCCACGGCTGCGCTGCACCCGTGTCTCCAGGCGGCCGTCGCTCTGCGGTGACAGCCCGGTGAGGCCCTGTGCGTGGGCGTCCAGCCGGGCGAGCAGACCCGGGACGTACGGCCACAGCGTGTCCAGTGCCGCCGAGATCCGGGGCGCGCGGAACGCCACATCTTCAGTGATCGCCTCGACGTAGTCGAGGAGCAGCTCCTTGAAGCCCTGGTACTCGGCGCTGTCCAGGTCGTACCGGGCCAGAACCTGGCCGAGGTAGGCGTAGAAGTCCCGGATGGAATCCGCGAACTCGGTGAACTGCACGAACAGCGTGCTGACCCGCTCCAGCCCGTCCTGCGGTTCGATGCCGCCGGGCGCGGTCACGAGCTCGGCCAGCTCCCGCAGCCCGCGCTCGACCAAGGCGAGCAGCTCGTTGCTCACCTCGCGGGCGGCATCCGCCTCGGCCAGGACGCCATCGGCGTCCCGCTGGATGCGTTCGCCCAACTTCGACAGCTGATAGCGGGCACGGGACCGCTGGTACTCGCTGATGCTGGACGCCTTGACCGTGTGGCTACTGCGCAGCAGGTTGCCCCACTTCACCAGCTGTTCGAGCCGGACGGTGAGGGCGTCGGCGTCGAGCCCGGCGGCAGGGCCCCCGGCCTGGCGCAGCTTCGCCAGGACGTCCGGGACGGCCAGGTCCGCCAGCAGGGTCCCGCAGAAGACCCGCATGATCGCCAGGTGCTCCAGCCGCTCGGGGGCGCTGAGGTAGGTGTAGGCGTCCAGCCGACGGCGCGCTTCGTACTGGACATCCTGCGTTGCGGCGTTTTGCGCTGCGCCGGGCGCGGGTGCCTCCATGCCTGCGAGATTACGCGGCGCATCCGGTCGCCGCCGGTGTGTGGCCGAAAATGCCACGGACACCGTCAGGCAACGGCTCGGCTCCCGCTCACGAACCGGATTCGGCTAATCCCGTCGGCGGTCGGCCCTGTCAGGCACTGTGGGGAGCGGTCTGGGGCTGGGGGAGGCCCCCGGTGCTGAGCTGGCCGGGCCCGGTCTCGAGTGATTGGGGGAGTCGGACGCATCGTGCGCTGATCACCCAGCCTTGGGCGCCCTCAACCATGTCTCGAAGTCGGGCTCAGTCTCGCGTGCCACAGCCCACGCAGCCGACGGTGCTCGGACAGCGCGCTCGCGGTCGCTGGCTTCCACTGCCTCGATGAGGTCGGGCCACAGCGTGTCACCGACGTAGTCGACGAGCTCCTCGATATGGGCAGCCGCCCGGCGGGCACGGTCCTTGATCGCTTCCCGCTCAGCATCGGCGCGATGCTCGGCCCGGTGGGACTCTGTTTCGTTCGGATCCTCCCAGGTGTTGTCGCCAGATCTCCTCCCAGCGCTGATCCGCTCGTGCCAGGTCGGCCTTAAATGGACCTGTAGCGCCTGCGGCACCGTCCACGACCGGGACACCAACGCCGCGATCAACATCAAACAGGCCGCCGGACTGGCGGTATCAGCCTGC
>NZ_JBEYXR010000038.1:0-54106 GCF_040645135.1 Streptomyces sp. NPDC046859 | reverse complement strand
AACCCCGCCCAGGTCCAGAGCCGCGTCGACGCCTACCAGCGCTTCACCCAGATCCTCGGCGTCTCCCCCGGCGCCAACCTCTACTGCTGACCACCGCTGCCAGGACGCACGAAGAAGGGCTTCCGCGGTTTCATCCCGCGGAAGCCCTTCGCACCGTCGGGACGACAGGATTTGAACCTGCGACCCCTTGACCCCCAGTCAAGTGCGCTACCAAGCTGCGCCACGTCCCGGTGCCCCGCTGACCTGGGGTTTCCCCTGGCCGAACGTGCAGGGAAACTCTACCGCACTCGGGTCGGTGGTCGCGCACCCGTTTACGGCCGTGGGACCGGGGCCGCGGGGGCGTCCGCCCGGACCAGGCCGCGTATCGCGCGCACGCAGAGCAGCGAGGCCGCCACGACGAAGCTCATGCCTCCCGCCGCCAGCAGCACGTGTCCGGACCCGAAGGCTCCCGCCGCCGGACCCGCCAGGGACTGGCCGACCGGCATCATCGCCAGGGAGCCCGCCACGTCGTAGGCGTGGATGCGGTTGAGGACGTCCGCCGGGACCTGTGTCTGCACACTCGTCGCCCACATCACGCTCCAGAACGCCATGCCGACGCCGGCCACCGCCGCTCCGGCCGCCATGGCCGCGACGGGCAGACCCGCGCCGACCGTCACCGGGAACGCGGCGAAGGCGAAGACGCCGAAGGCGCCGGCGCGCAGCATGCGGCGCGGACGCAGCCGCAGGGCGAGGAGACCGCCGATCACGGTGCCCGCGCCGAGGGCGGAGTTGACCAGGCCGTAGGAGCGCGCCCCGTGGTGCTGGACGATCTCGGCCGCCACCAGCGGGGTCGTCGGGCCCCACACGGTGATCATGTAGACGCACCAGACGGCGATGACGCCCCACAGCCAGGTGCGGGACCTGAACTCCCGCCAGCCCTCCACCAGATCGGCCCGGAAGGCCCGGCCGCCGGTCAGGACGCGGACGGCGCCGGACCGGATCCGCGGGGGCAGGCGCAGCAGCAGGAGGCAGCCGGCGCTCACGGTGTAGGTGGCGGCGTGGGCGGCGAACACCCCGCCGGGTGAGGCGAATCCGACGAGTACGCCCGCGAGGGCGGGACCGGCGAGCTGGGCCACGGCCTCGGCGATGCGGATGGCGCCGTTCGCGCCCTGGACGTCGACGGCGAGGCGGGGCACGGTACCGGCGACGCCGGGCTGGAACACGGCGCCCGCCACACCGTTGACGAAGCCGATCGCGCAGATCTGCCAGAGCACGACGTGCCCCGAGAAGAACAGCGCGGCGGCCAGGGACTGGGTGACGACGCGGACCAGGTCGGCGCCGATCATCAGCCGGCGGGTGTCGAAGCGGTCGGCGACGACCCCGCCGAAGACGATCAGCCCGGCGAACGCGGCGGACGTCGAGGCCAGGGCGAGACCGACGGCACCGGCGCCGTACCCCTGCTGGAGCAGGCCCGCCGCGAGTGCCACGGGCAGCATGGTGTCACCGAGCTGGGCCACGGCCCGGGCCCCGAAGAACAGGGCGAAGTCCCGTGACCACACCGGCCTCGGCCGGCCCTTGCCCGTCCCCGGCGACGGGTTCCGCGCCCCGTCCCGGGTCCCGCCCGGCGGCGTCCGCGGCGGCGTCCCGCGCATCCCCACGATCCCTCCCCGTCCCTCGCCAGGAGTGCGAGCCGCGGCCCCCTCCGTCCCGGCTCTCCCCTCGCCTCGGGATGATCGCACGCGGGACCGGCGACGCGGCAGGGCGATCTCATTCCCCCAGGGGCGGTCCCAGTTCGGGGTGGGCGTCCAGCAGACGCGTCGGCGCGGCCTGGCGCCAGGAGTCGGCGAGGATGGCGCGCAGTTCGTCCTCGTCGTCGAGGGCGGCGATGCGGGCCCGCACCCAGGCGAACTGGGCCTCGTGGCCGGCGATCCAGAACTTGTCCGGTTCGGCCAGGACCAGTTCGTCGCGCTCCTCCTTCGGGCAGCGCACCGCGAGGGAGGTCTCGTCCTCGGGCAGGGTGGCGAACATCTTGCCCGCGACCCGGAACGTGGGCATGCTCCAGGCGGTCTTCTCCGTCGTGTCCGGGAGGGACAGGGCGATACGGCGTACGTCTTCGGCGTCCGGCATAGGCGGAACCGTAGCGCCCGGCACTGACACTCACCCGGGGGGAGCGGGGACGCCCAGGCGTTTGTAGTAGATCGTCGTCGGGCGCGGCTCTCCCCGCGGGCTCGTCGCGTAGTCGGGGATGACGCCGGCGCGTGTCCAGCCAGCCGAGCCGTACAGGCGTTCGGCGGGACTGCCGGTCTCGGTGTCCAGGTGGAGCAGGGTGATCCCGGCGGCGGCCGCGGCCGTCTCGGCGGTCGTCAGCAGGGTGCGGCCCAGGCCCCGGCCGCGGGCCCGGCGGTGCACCATCAGCTTGACCAGCTCGGCGCGGTGCCGGCTGTTGGCCTTGTCGGCGAAGGCCAGGCTCACCGTCCCGACGGCGTGCGGGCCGTCGTACGCCGCCCACACCGCGAGGTGTCCGCCGTCCACCGCGCCCGCGCGCCCCGTCCACCAGGTCTCTGCGGCGGCGAGGTCCAGGGAGGCGAGGAAGCCGACCGAGGACCCGCCCGCCACGGTGTCCACCAGGAGGGCGGCCAGGTCCCGTGCGCTCGCGCGCAGCCGGGTGCCGTCCAGGCGTGTCACGATCACGGCAGCACCACCGCCAGCAGGTAGCGGACCCCGCCGGGACCCGGGCACCGGAACCGTGCGGCCCCCCACACCCGTGCCCGCAGGCAGTCCCCCGCCTCCAGCCGGTACTCGCTCTCCTGCACGGTCACCTCCAGCACCCCGTCCAGCACCCACAGGTGCTGCTCCAGCCCCGGTACGGGCGGCCGGTCGTAGGCGATGTCGGCGCCCGCGCCGAGCCGTCCCTCCACCAGTTCCGCCCGCAGCCCGGCGTGCGGGGGTGACACGGACCGCCGTACGAAACCGGAGGGGCGGTCCTGCCACACCTGTTGCTCGGCCGCCCGCACCACCGGGGCGGGGGCCGACTCGACCTCGCTGAGCAGGCGGGACATGGTGCGGCCGTACACCTGGCACAGCCGGTTGAGCAGGGCCGCCGTTGGGCTGGTCTCCGCGCGCTCGGCCCGGGAGAGGGTCGAGCGGCTGATCCCGCTGCGGTCCGCCAGTTCGTCCAGGGACCAGCCGCGCTCGGCCCGCAGTTCGGCGAGCCGCGCGGCCAGCCCGGTGCCGACCGCGTCCACGGTCCGGCCGGTCGCCGTCTCTCTCATGTCCGGGACGCTATCCCGCGGATGAGACGGCGGTGTTACGGAAGCCTCACTCCCGCGCCGCCGCGCCGAGCGCGTCGAGGACCGGGCTGATCAGGGGGTGCTCCTCCGCGCCGCGCCGTACGGCGGCGAAGACCCGGCGGGTGGGCGCGACCCCGTCCACGGGGCGGACCACGACCCCGGTCAGGTCCATGCCGCGCAGCGCCGAGCGCGGGACGAGCGCCACTCCGGCGTCGGCCGAGGCGAGGGCGACGACCGCGCGGAAGTCGTCGGAGGAGTGGTCGAGGCGGGGCTGGAACCCGGCGCTCTCGCAGGCCAGCACCACCACGTCGTGGCAGGGGTTGCCGGGGTACGGGCCGATCCAGGTGTCCTTGGCCAGCTCCGCGAGCGGGACGACCTCGGCGCCGGCCAGCCGGTGGCCGACCGGGACGACCGCGTCGAAGGGCTCCGCGTACAGCGGCACATGGGCCAGCCGGGGGTCGTCGGCCGGCGCTCCCCGGTACTCGACGGCCACGGCGACGTCGATCTGGCGGTCCAGCAGCATCGGCAGGCTGGCGTCGCCCTCCGCGTCCAGGACCCGCAGGCGGATACCGGGGGACGTCCGGGCGAGGTGGGCCGCGGCGGGCGCGACGACGAGGGCGATGCCGGTGGCGAAGGAGGCGACGGTGACCGTGCCGGCCGCGCCCGAGCTGTAGGCCGCGAGCTCCGCCTCGGCCCGCTCCAGCTGGGCGAGGACGGCGTTGGTGTGGCTGAGCAGGATCTCGCCGGCCGGGGTCAGCCGTACGCCCTTGGCGCCGCGCTCCACCAGGCGGTGGCCCGTCTCCTGCTCCAGGGCCGTGAGCTGCTGGGACACCGCCGACGGGGTGAGGTAGAGCGCGGCGGCCGCCGCGGTCACGGTGCGGTGGTCGGCCACCGCACGGAGGATGTGGAGCCGCCGCGCTTCGATCATGGGATCGATTATCGCAAGACGCCGGACGCGGGCCGGCCGGACAGGACGTCGGCCGGACCGGACGTCGGCCGGTCCGCGCCCGGCGTCGTCGTCCGGCCTCAGCCCTCCAGTTCCGCGCGCGCGGAGACGAAGGCGTCGACGGCGCGGTTCACGTCGTCCGTCGAGTGCGCGGCGGACAGCTGGACGCGGATCCGGGCCTGCCCCTGCGGCACGACCGGGTACGAGAAGCCGATCACGTAGACGCCGCGCTCCAGCAGCAGCTCCGCCAGCCGGCCGGCCTTCGACGCGTCGCCGATCATCACGGGCGCGATGGCGTGGTCGCCGGGGAGGATCTCGAAGCCCTCCTCGCTCATCCTGCGGCGGAACAGCGCGGTGTTCTCGGCGAGCCGGACCCGCAGGTCGTCCGCGGACTCCAGCAGGTCCAGGACCTTCAGCGAGGCCGCGGCGATCACCGGGGCGAGGGTGTTGGAGAACAGGTACGGCCGGGAGCGCTGGCGCAGCAGGGCGACGATCTCGGCGCGGGCCGCCACATAGCCGCCGGACGCGCCGCCGAGGGCCTTGCCGAGGGTGCCGGTGACGATGTCGACGCGGTCCATGACGCCGTGCAGCTCGGGGGTGCCCCGGCCGCCGGGGCCGACGAAGCCGACGGCGTGCGAGTCGTCGACCATGACCATGGCGTCGTAGCGGTCGGCGAGGTCGCAGATCTCGCGCAGCGGCGCCACATAGCCGTCCATCGAGAACACGCCGTCGGTGACGATCAGCCGGCGGCGCGCGTCGGACGCGTCCTTCAGCTGGGCTTCCAGGTCCGCCAGGTCGCGGTTGGCGTAGCGGAGGCGGCGGGCCTTGGACAGGCGGATGCCGTCGATGATGGAGGCGTGGTTGAGGGCGTCGGAGATCACCGCGTCCTCCGGGCCGAGCAGGGTCTCGAAGACACCGCCGTTGGCGTCGAAGCAGGAGGAGTACAGGATCGTGTCCTCCTGGCCGAGGAACGCCGACAGCCTGGCCTCCAGCTGCTTGTGCACCTCCTGCGTGCCGCAGATGAAGCGGACCGAGGCCATGCCGTAGCCCCAGCGGTCCAGCGCCTCGTGGGCGGCGGCGATCACGTCGGGGTGATCGGCGAGGCCGAGGTAGTTGTTGGCGCAGAAGTTGAGGACCTCGCCGGGGCGGCCGCCCGCGGTGACGTCGACGGTCGCGGACTGCGGAGTGCCGATCACCCGCTCCGGCTTGTGCAGGCCGGCGGCGCGGATCTCGTCGAGGGTGGCGCGCAGGTCGTCGCGCACGGAGTCGAACATCTCAAAGCTCCCAGGGATGCAGGTGGCTGACGCGTGACGTACGCGGTGGCTACGCGGTCCAGTCGAGGATGACCTTGCCGCCGCGGCCGCTCGCCGCGTCGGCGAACGCCGCCTCGAAGTCCCGGTAGCCGTAGCGGCCGGTGATGACAGGCGCGAGGTCGAGGCCGCCTTCGAGCAGCACGGACATCGCGTACCAGGTCTCGAACATCTCCCGGCCGTAGATGCCCTTGAGGGTGATCATCGAGGTGACGATCCGGGACCAGTCGACGGGGAACTCCTCGGCGGGCAGGCCGAGCATGGCGATCCGGCCGCCGTGCGTCATGTTGGCGATCATGTCGCGCAGGGCCTCGGGGCGGCCGGACATCTCCAGGCCGATGTCGAAGCCCTCCCGCAGACCGAGCGCGCGCTGCCCTTCGGCGATGCCCGCCTCGGACACGTTCAGCGCCAGGGTCGCACCGATCTTGCGGGCGAGGTCCAGCCGCTCCTCGCTGACGTCGGTGACGACGACGTGGCGCGCACCCGCGTGCCGGGCGACGGCCGCCGCCATCAGGCCGATCGGTCCCGCGCCGGTGATCAGGACGTCCTCACCGACCAGCGGGAACGACAGCGCGGTGTGCACGGCGTTGCCGAACGGGTCGAAGATCGCGGCCACGTCCAGGTCGACGGGGACCCGGTGCACCCACACGTTGGTGGCGGGCAGGGCGACGTACTCCGCGAAGGCGCCGTCGCGTCCGACGCCGAGGCCGACCGTGGCCCGGCACAGATGACGGCGGCCGGCCAGGCAGTTGCGGCACTTGCCGCACACCAGGTGGCCCTCGCCGCTGACCCGGTCGCCGGGCTTGATGTCGGCGACGTCCCGGCCGGTCCCCACGACCTCGCCGACGAACTCGTGGCCGACGACGAGGGGGGTGCGGATCGATTGCCGCGCCCAGCCGTCCCAGGAGCGGATGTGCAGGTCGGTGCCGCAGATGCCGGTGCGCAGCACCTTGATCAGTACGTCGCCGGGCCCGATGGAGGGCTCCGGGACGTCCGCGAGCCAGAGTCCGGGCTCCGCCTTCTCCTTGACCAGCGCCTTCACGCTACGGCTCCTGAGGGTGAGTCCCGGACGCGGGCATGCCGAGAAGGCCCGGGCCCGGGAAGAGGGGTGGAATCGCGTAGCAATCTGCCGCACCGCGGCGCGCCGGTCCATCGAGGATTTCTTAAGCGGCGCCACAGCTCTTCTTCACACCCGCCGGGGGTGCGGCACAGCCTGTGCCGCACCCCCGCGGAGGACGTGCCTACCGGCCCAGGCGGGAGACCTGGTAGTGCGCGAGGGCCCAGCCGTCCTCCTGCCGCCGGGCGAGGACGGCGAGCTTGACGGCGACCGGATCGCGGTCGGTGAACGTGAACGCGACGTCCAGGTATCCGAGCACCAGGTCGTCCGCGTACCGCCGGGTCTCCAGGATCCGGTAGCCGGCCCGCATCCCCGGGGGCTGGGCGGCGTAGTACGCGGCCACGGCGTCCCGGCCCACCCCGTAGGGGTGCAGTCCCTGGAAGAGGGCGTCCTCGGTGAAGACGGCGGCCACGTCCTGTGGCCGGTGGGCGTCCACGGCCGTCCGCCAGCGCTCCAGCACCTCGCGCAGGACGGTCTCGTCATCGGTGGTGGCGCTCATGGCCCCCTCCTTTCCCGGTATGCCGTCCGCCGTTCAGTGGCCGGCGCTCATACCGCCGTCGACGTGCAGGATCTCGCCGGTGACGAACGGCGCCGACTCCAGGTAGAGCACGGCGTCGACGACGTCGCCCATCTCGCCCATCCGCCCGACCGGGTGGAGGGCGGAGAGGAACTCGTGCGTCTCCTCCGGGTGCATCGGCGTCTTGATGGTGCCGGGCGACACGGCGTTGACGCGGATGCCGCGGGTCGCGTACTCCACGGCGAGGGACTTGGTCGCGGCCTGGATGCCGCCCTTGCTCAGGGAGGCCAGGACGGACGGGACGCGGGAGTCGGCGTTGTCCACCAGGCTGGTGGTGATGCTGACGATGTGCCCGCCGCCCTGGGCCAGCAGGTGCGGCACGGCCCGCTGGGTGAGGTGGAAGACACCGTCCAGGTTGATCCCGGTCACGGCTGCGTAGTCCTCGGCGGTGTAGTCCGTGAACGGCTTGGCGACGAAGATGCCCGCGTTGTTGACCACGGTGTCGATCCGGCCGAACCGCTCGAGGGCGGCGGTGACGACCCGGTCCGCCGTGGCCGGGTCGGCGATGTCGCCCCGCACGGTCAGGATGCCGGGGTCATCGGCCGGGCCGATGGTGCGCGAGGTCGCGACGACCGCGTACCCGAGCTTGCGGTAGCCCTCGACGACGGCGGCCCCGATGCCCTGCGAGGCGCCGGTGACGATCGCGACCTTCTGGTTGCCTGCGCTCATGATGTCGAACCTCCTGATGGATGACCGGACTAGCCGACCGGTCGACTATGTGGAAGGTAAGGCGGGCGCCCGGCTGCGGTCAAAGGATCGTGGGCCCTTTCGCGGAACCCGTTTCCTCCTGCCTGGGAGGCTCAGGCTCCCAGTGCGGGCCGGCCGGGGAGCGCGTGCGGATCGTTGCCCGGGAGCCAGGCGTCCGGCGCGTGGACGCCGAGGTCCCCGACGTCCTCGCTCAGGGCGTCCACCACGCCCAGCACACCGGCACGGGCCTCGCTCGCCCGCCACACCAGGGACCACGTCCAGTAGACCTTCGGCCCGGCGACCTCCCGGCGGACCAGGTCGGGCGGCAGTGGACTGGTCTGCCCCTTGGGCGAGTTCAGCACGGGCCGTGTGCAGCGGCGTACGTGGTCGAAGAACGCGGGTCCGGTGATCGCCCCGTCCGAGATGCGCACCGCGCGGGCCCCGAGGTCCTCGGTCAGCCGCTCGGCGTACGCGTTCCACGACGCCCACGAGGTGAGGTCGTCGTCGATGAGGACGTCCGTGTCCCCCGCCGCCACCTCGCCGATGTCCGTCCCTTTGGCGACGGCGTACAGACGGTCGGCCCCGAGGAGCCGGGCCCGCAGCCCCAGCCGTTCCAGGTCCTCGGCCGGCACCCAGCACACCGCGAGGTCGAGGCTGCCGTCGGCCACCCGGGCCGCCTGCGTGTGCGAGGGCGCCACCCATGCGTCGATGTGCAGCCGGGCGACCGCGGCGGTGCGCGTGGTCAGGTCCGCGGGGAGCCAGTTGACGTACCCGAGCCGGACCGACTCCGAGCCCGACAGCCGGCCGGCCCGGCGCCTGAGCTCGTCCGCGCGCTCCAGCAGGTCACGGGTGGCGGGCAGCAGCGCGGCACCCGCGGGCGTGAGGGAGACCGAGCGCCGGTCACGGTCGAACAGGCGCACCCCGAGGTCCCGTTCGAGCGCCTTGATCTGCTGCGAGAGGGACGGCCCCGCGATCAGCAGACGCTCGGCGGCCCGCCCGAAGTTCAGTTCCTCGGCGACGGCGACGAAGTACCGCAGTTGACGCAGCTCCACGCCGGTCATGCTACGCGGACCGGGAGGCCGCGCCTCCCAGCGGCGAGGACGCCGGTCGTGGCGGTGAAGACGACCCGGGCACCCGGTGACGGCCCGCGCCGTGCCGCGGATCGGTCCGTCGCGGCCCATGGTCGTAGAAGGCCCCGCTGTCGCCCGATCCCGGCGACAATCGACGCAGGACACCCGACCGCCGGTGCCGGGCACCCGCCCGCGCACCCCGGCCGGCCGACCGACCGGGAGCCGCTCATGAACACCGCACGGGACCTCGCGATCGTCGCCCTGGACCTGGCGCAGGACCACCGCGTGGAGCAGGGCGAGCTGTCCCTGGCGCTGGCGGCGGCCGAGGTGTTCGACCTCCTCGACGCGGGGGCCCTGACCCTCGCCGAGGACCGGATCGTCCCGAACGCGCAGGCCCCCACGGGTGACCGGCTGCTGGACGAGGCGGCCTCCTCGCTCATACGGCAGGAACCGTACGAGTCGGTCGAGGACTGGCTGTGGCGGCGCGGGCGCGGGCTGTCCGCCGCGTACGTCGAGGACCTGGAGCAGACGGGGGCCACGTCCCGGTCGCGGGGATTCCGTCTTTCGCTGCGCGCCGCGCGGACGGTGCCGGTCGACTCGGCCGCCCGGCAGCGGGCCGAGGAGCGCTGGACGTCGCGCGAGCCGCTGCTCACCGCCCTGGGCGCCGCCGCCGGGGTCGGCACCGAACCGATGGCGGGCGGGACGGAGGCACCGGACGACGGGGAGGGGTCGAAGGGCTCGGAGAGCACGGACGCTCTCGCCGACGACACCTCCGCGACCGTGCTGGCCGCGCTCGGCGACGCGGTGATGGAACTGGAGGCCGTGCGCCAGCGGCGGGCGATCGAGGACTCCGCCTTCGACAACGTGTGGCGGGGCTTCTAGGGCCTTTCGTTTGGATCAGCCCGGCTGTGGCCGACGGGACATGGTGACGTGCCCGCGCGTGCCAGACCCCGCGACGCCGGGATGATCCGAACGAAAGGCCCCAGCTCGGCTCACAGCAGGGGCAGCCCGTCCGCCTGCCGTCGCTCCAGCCGGGCCACCAGGTCCACCGCCGACGCCTTGATGGTCTCCAGCCCGGCCTTCCCCCACGGCCGCGGTTCCATGTCGACGACGCACACGGTGCCGAGCACCATGCCGGTGGAGTCGATCAGCGGGGCCCCCAGGTACGAGCGGACACCGAACTCGTCGACGATCGGGTTCCCGGCGAACCGGGGGTAGTCGCGGACGTCCTCCAGCACCAGCGCCTTGCGGCGGACGACCACATGGGGGCAGAACCCATGGTCGCGCCCCATACGCCGACCGAGTTGCGGCTTGCTGTCACCGGCCCGCGCGAGACTCACGGCGGGCCGCACATGCAGTCCGGCGAGGAACTGCTGGCTCTGCCCCACGAAGTTCACCATGGCGTACGGCGCCCCGGTGAGCTCGGCGAGATGGTCCGCGAACACGTCCAGGGCCGGGTCGGGATGCTCCCCGAGGCCCATGTCGAGCAACCGCTGTGCGCGGGCGGGGGCCTCCTTGTCCTCCGGGGTGAGCAGGAGACGGGCGACCGGGTGCGGTGGGCCGTAGCTCATGGGCGGATTCCGTCGCTGTGGACGCGGGTCATATGCGGCTCCGTGCGGGTGTGTGCGGATGTCACCTGTGGGCGCCGTGGCTCGGTGCGTGGGCCGGCGCGTGGGCGAGGAGGTGCCGGACCAGGGTGAGCAGGGTCTGGACGCCCGAACTGGAGATCCGGGCGTCGCAGCGGACGACCGGGATCTCCGGGTCGAGGTCGATGGCGGCCCGGACCTCCTCGGGGTCGTACCGGTAGCCGCCGTCGAACTCGTTGACGGCGACGATGAATCCGAGGCCCCGCTGCTCGAAGAAGTCCACGGCGGCGAAGCAGTCCTCCAGGCGCCGGGTGTCGGCGAGGATGACCGCGCCGAGCGCGCCCTCGGAGAGCTCGTCCCACATGAACCAGAAGCGCTCCTGTCCGGGGGTGCCGAAGAGGTACAGGACGTGTTCCGGGTCGAGGGTGATGCGGCCGAAGTCCATGGCGACCGTCGTCTCGACCTTGTTCTCCACGCCCTCCAGGTTGTCGGTCGCGGCACTGACGGTGGTGAGCAGCTCCTCTGTGCTGAGCGGCGCGATCTCGCTCACCGCGCCGACGAAGGTGGTCTTGCCTACCCCGAACCCTCCCGCCACCAGGATTTTCAACGCGGTGGGGAACGGATCAGAGCTGTCGTCGTAGTCCATCGAGCACTGCCTCCAGAAGAGCCCGGTCTGTCGGGTTGTGGTGGAACTCGGGGGGCTTGGTGGTGAGCGCCCCGCAGTCGACGAGGTCCGACAGCAGCACCTTGGTGACCGCCGCCGGCAGCTTCAGGTGGGCGGCGACCTCGGCGATCGAGACCGGGGCGCGGCACAGGTCGAGGGCCTGTTCGTGCTCGGGGCCCAGATAGCCGAGGGGGGTCGCCCCGGTGGCCATGACCTGTGACATGAGATCGAGCGCGACGGTGGGCCGGGTGCGGCCGTTGCTGACCGTGAAGGGGCGCACCAGCCGTCCGGCCGCGTCGTCGAGCCAGGGCCCGTCGCCGGCCGCCGTCACGTTCAAGGCCTCAGCGCCGAGGGGTCGACGGGGTGCTGCCGGGGCGCGGTGACCAGGTACGGGCGGACGCTCTTGACGAGCATCGCCATCTCGTAGCCCAGCACCGCCGCGTCGGCCTCCCGGCCGGCCAGGACCGCGAGACAGGTGCCGGACCCGGCCGTGGTGACGAACAGCAGGGCGGAGTCGAGCTCGACGACGACCTGGCGCACGTCGCCGCCGTCCCCGAAGCGGACGCCGGCGCTGCGGCCGAGGGAGTACAGACCGGAGGCGAGGGCCGCCATGTGGTCGGCGCTGTCGGGGTCGAGCCCGTGGACCGACTTCACGAGCCCGTCGCAGGACAGGAGGACCGCGCTGGTGGTGTGCGGCACGCGCTGCACGAGGCCGCTCATCAGCCAGTCGAGGTCGGACACATGGGCGGTCGGCGCTTCGCTCGCCATGATGGATCGACTCCTTGAGGTACGTAGGTCTGCGGGAGCGCTGGGCGCGGGGGTGGGAATCCGGGCGGACGCCGAGTGGGGCGGGGACGTGGTCATCCGGCCGGTGCGCTCCCGTCGGGCCAAGTGGGCTGGTCGGTACCGGACGGCTGTCCGGGGTCGGTCTCGGCCGTCGGGGCCGGGCCGGTGGGTGACGTGCCCGCGTCCATGGAGGGTGGGCCCATGGGCGAGGCACCCATGGGTGGGACGCCCATGGGCGAGTTGTCCAGGGAGGAGGCGCCCAGGGTGGACGCGTTCCGGGGGGACGTCTCGGTGGGGGACGCGTCCATGGGTGTCTCCTCCATGGACGGCAGGCCGGTCATCTGGGGCACGTCTGTGTGCCGCGCATCCAGCGATGTCAGGCGGACGGAGGGGGAGGTGTCCCCGTGCCCTGCCTGACCGTGTGCCGCCTCCATGGGGGGCGGGGTTGTGTGCCCTGAACCCATGTGGACCACGGGGAGGTGGTGGCTTGTGTCCATATGGGCCGCGGACGTGTGCGTCGACTCCATGTGCTGCTGGGTCTCGGCGAGTCCGATGCCGCGCTGGAAGGCCGCCATGAGTCCCGGGTCGTGCCCGGCGACCTGGTCGGACTCCTGGCGTGCCACCGGGCCGTCCCGCAGTTGCGGCGCGATGTGCTCCTGGGCGCGGCGCCGGGGCAGTTGGGGTCTGCCCATGGTGCCGCGGACGGCGCCGCTGCGTGGTGTCAGCGGTCCGACGCCGTTCTCGGCGAGCTGGCGGCGGTCGTCGGCGCTGATGCCGGGCACCGCCTCCGCCGGGTTGGCCCGCCCCTGGTGGGCGCCGCGCACGGGCAGCGGCGGTCCCTCGCCCTGGGCCGGTGCCGGGACGGTGCCCCGCGTGTTGGTGCGCGGGCGCGCCTGGTGGGACGCCGTCCGGCCGGGCTCGGACGCGCCCCGGGCGCCGTCCGTGGCCGTTTCCGGGTCGGGCCGCCGGTGCTGAGGTGGCCTCGCCGCCGTCTGCCGTACGCCCGGCCGCGGTGGCGGCGGCACCGGTGCGACGGGACCGGCGGGCCGGCCCCCCGATGCCTCCGCGGTCCGGGGTTCCTGGGCCCTGGGCGCCCCGGCGGGGGCACCGGGCCCCGCGCCCAGCAGCCCCTGCGGGACGACGAGGACGGCCTGGACGCCGCCGTAGATGTTGGTCTGCAGGCGCACATGGATGCCGTGCCGCTTGGCGAGCTGCGAGACGACGAACAGGCCGATGCGCCCGTCCGACAGGAGGCTGGCGACGTTGACCTGGTCGGGGTCGGCGAGCAGCGCGTTCATACGGGCCTGTTCGCCGACGGGCATGCCGAGCCCGCGGTCCTCGACCTCGACGGCCAGTCCGGACGTCACCAGGTTGGCCCGCAGCAGCACCTGGGTGTGCGGGGCGGAGAACACCGTGGCGTTCTCGACCAGTTCGGCCAGGAGGTGGATGACGTCGGCGACCGCGTGGCCGCGCAGGGTGCCGTCGATCGGCGGCACCAGCTTGACCCGGGAGTACTGCTCGACCTCGGCGATGGCCGAGCGCAGCACCTCGGTCATCGGGACGGGGTTGCTCCACTGCCGCCGGGAGACGGCGCCGCCGAGCACGGCGAGGTTCTCGGCGTGCCGCCGGATGCGGGTCGCGAGGTGGTCGACGTGGAAGAGCCCCTTGAGGAGGTCCGGGTCCTCCATCTCGTTCTCGAGCTCGTCGAGAATGGAGATCTCCCGGTGCACGAGGGACTGCAGGCGCCGGGCGAGGTTGACGAAGACCTCCAGCTTCTGATCGCTGCCGGCCTGGCTGGACAGCTGGGCGGCCTGCACGACGGCGCGGACCGCTCCGTCGTGGGCGCGGGCCAGGTCGGCGGCGAGGAGGTCGAAGTCGTCGGCGTCGTCGGGCGGTCCGTTGCGGGGTGTGCGCTTCGGCGGGCCGTCGCCGCGCCGCAACGCCTCGACGAGGGAGCGCAGTTCGGCCTCGCCCCGGGCGCTGGCGCGGCGCAGGGCGCCGATCCGCCGGCTCACGGTCCGGGCGGCGCGGTCGGCGGCGACGGCGGCGATGGCGATGCCCGCGAGGGTCACCGAGAGCGCGCCGGCCAAGACGACCCACAGGACCGGGTTCGGCCGTGCTCCGGTGGAGCGCACGACGAACAGCACCGCGGCGCTGGCGCTCAGGGACACCGCCACGGGCGGCAGGACGGCCAGGCGGAGCAGTTGGGGCCGTATCTGGGTCTCGGGCAGCGCGGGTGCGGTACGGGCGGCGGGGCGCCCGTGCCTCCCGCCCTCACGGCGGTCAGCGCGTGGGGCCGGGGCGCGGAGTTGAGACATCGGGGTCCTCGTACTGGTCCGTCGGTCGGGGGCCTGGGGGTGCACGCGGTCTGCGCGGCCCGGGGTGTGCGCCTTCTCGGTGCCGGTCGACGGAACCGAGGGGATTCGGCTGCGTGTCGCCCGACGGACACTCACAGTAGTCGCCTCCGCATCATGTGCGGTGGGCAGTTGACAAACTCCGGCAGGCGGCGTCCCGCTCTGGTATGAGGGCTCGTACGACAGACCGATAACCGGTCACGACACTCGTCCGGAAAGCAACAACGAACGATCAGAGCTGGTCAGAAGCAGCCACCGAGGCCAAGGGCGCAGGCATCCGACGCGACGGTCGTTCCCGGCCGGGGTCACGGCCTTCACGCCGCGAGGACCTCCCGCGAAGCGTCGAGGCATCCGGCGTACCGACCGCGCGCACCCCAGAGCGTCACCGGCTGTAGCGGCGCACTCGGCGATCCGAGCGCCCCCGCGCGCCTTCACACGCTCGGCGCAGTGCCCGGCTGTGCGCCTGACGACGCCCCGTGCCACCTTTGAGGGAAGGCGTTCGGGAAGGGTGATCGATGATCTTCTTCGGCCGGCCGACGGCTCCTCCGACGCGGGAAGCCTGACCCGTGTCGACCCCGGCGGTGACGCCGGCACCGACGCGTCTGTCCGTGGTGGCCGTGCTTCTGTCGTTCGCCGCGGGAGCCGGTGACGCGTTCGCGTTCGTCCAGCTCGGGGGCGTGTTCACCGCCAACATGACCGGCAGCCTCGTCCTGTCGGGCCTGACGAGCCGACCGGGGTACGGGTCCCTGGTGGCGGGGGCGGCCACCGCACTGGGAGCCTTCCTGATCGCGGTGTACCTGGCGTCCAAGGCCACACCGAGACGCCCCGGCGCGGGGTGGGGCCGTATCAGGGCCGTGCTGCTGGCCGTGGTGGCGCTCGACCTCGTGGTGCTGATCCTCAGGTCGGCGCAGTCCACCCCGGGCACCGCCCTCCGGCTGCTGATGCTCGCGGCGGCCGCGGGAGCGATGGGCGCCCAGACCGCCGCCGTCAAACGGTCGGCGCACGGCGCGGGTGTGACCACGACCTTCGTGACCGGCACCCTGACCAGCCTGGCGCAGGACGCCGCCGACGGCAGCTCCCGGCATGCGGGCGTCCGGGTGGGCGTCGTGGTGATGCTGGTCCTGGGCGCTCTGGCGGCGTCCGGGGCCATGGCGGTCGACGCCCGCCTCGGTCCCGCCGTGGCGGCCGCCGGCACCGCCGTCGCGATCCTCGCCCTCCCGAGGACGGGCAGCCCCAGGCCGTGACGCCCGCCGCCCGCTCGGGTCAGGCCGTCCGGGTCGGGTCACCGTCCCCGGTCGCGGTCAGCGCCCGCTCGCGAGGTCGAGGCCGCCCGTGGCCGTCGTGGTCCCGCCGTCGGTGCTCCGGGGAGGCTGCCAGGTCCGCGGGACGGGACCCGACACGGTCCGCCACCACGGCTCCAGGGGCGGCTCCCCCGCCGGTTCGAACGGCTGACCGGGCCGCGGGAAGGCCACCGCCTGGCCCGCCTCCTCGGCGGCGTCCCTCATCCACTCCCCCGGCTCCGCCCACGCGTGCGGTGCCAGGTTGAACGTGCCCCAGTGGATGGGGAGCAGCACCCCGCCGGGGGTGCCTCCCTGCAGATCGAGGTGGCTCCTCACGCCCTCGGCGGCCGTCATGTGGATGTCCGGCCAGAAGTCGGAGTAGGCGCCGACCTGGATCATCGTGGCGTCGAAGGGCCCGTGTGCGGCGCCGATGTCGCGGAAGCCGTCGAAGTAGCCGGTGTCACCGCTGTGGTAGATCCGGTGCTCCTGCGAGGCGACGACCCAGGACGCCCAGAGCGTGTGCTGGGTGTTGCGCAGCCCGCGGCCGCAGAAGTGGCGGGCGGGGGTGGCGGTGAGGGTGAGGCCGCCGACCCTGGTCGTCTCGTGCCAGTCCAGTTCGCGCAGCCGGTCGGCGGGGACGCCCCAGTGCTCGAGGTGGGCGCCGACGCCGAGCGGGACGGCGAAGAGGGTGCCGGTGCCGGCCAGCGCCTTGATCGTGGGGAGGTCGAGGTGGTCGTAGTGGTCGTGCGAGATGACGACGACGTCGACCGGGCCGAGCGCGGCGAGCGGAAGCGGCGCGGGATGCAGTCTCTTGGGCCCGGCGAACGGGAACGGCGAGCAGCGCTCGCCCCACACGGGATCGAACAGCACGCGGTGGCCGTCGATCTCGGCGAGGACACTGGAGTGCCCCATCCAGGTCAGGCGCAGTCCCGTGACGGGCGGCTTCGCGAGGTCGGCGTAGGTGGTGGGGTGTACCGGGACGGTGCCTTGCGGCACGCGCAGGGGCCGGGTGTCCTTGTCGAAGAAGACCTTCGCGAACTCCAGCATCGAGCCGGACGGTCTGATCCGCGCGGTCCCGCCTGGGTTCTGGAACACGCCGTCCCGGAAGTGCGGCGATCGGCGGATGCGCGCCATGCGCTCACCGCTGGGGTCCGCGCCGAAGGCCGTGGGCCGCAGGGCGCTCAGCCCGGCGCTCGGGAATCGGGAACCGGCCACAGTACCTCCAGGTGGAGTCGGTGGGGCTTCCATTATGGTCGGCCCACCGACGGTCCCCCGCGATCACCGGCCGACAGCCCCTGTCATCCCGAACGCCGGGTCCCCGGCGATCGTTCCCGCGGTCCGGCGGCGCACGCGCCGCATCCGTTGACATGTCCTTTCCTCCCTCGTGATACTGACCCGTCGTTCAGGAGCGAAGCGGCTCTCTCCCGGCCTCCCGGGCGCCCCGTCACCTCGCGGACGACCGCGCAGACCGCCGCCGACCCCGGAGTTCGCATGACCTCGCCCTTCCTGTCCCTCACCTGGACCGACCACGTCACGGGCCGCCAGGGCTTCCTGGTCGTGGACCGGCTGGTGCGCGGCGTCTCCAGCGGCGGACTGCGGATGCGGCCGGACTGCACGCTGGAGGAGATCGCCGGACTGGCCGCGGGCATGACCCTCAAGGAGGCGCTGCACTACGACCCGGACGCCCGGTACGTCCCGCTGGGCGGCGCCAAGGGCGGCATCGACTGCGACCCGCGGGACCCGGAGGCGTACGGACTGCTGGTGCGCTACCTGCGGGCGATGCGGCCGTACGTCGAGACGCTGTGGACCACGGGTGAGGACCTGGGGCTCAGCCAGGACGTGGTCGACCGGGCGGCCCGGGAGGCGGGGCTCGTCTCGTCCGTGCAAGCCGTGTACCCGTTGCTGGACGACGAGGCCGCCGCCCGTCGCCGGCTGGCCGAGGCGTTCGCGGTGGACGTCGACGGCATCGGGCTCGACGAGCTGGTGGGCGGCTGCGGCGTGGCCGAGTCGGTGCTCACCGCGCTGGACCGGGCCGGGGTGCCCCGCCGGCGGACCCGGGTCTCCCTGCAGGGCCTGGGCACGATGGGCGGGGCCACCGCGCGGTTCCTCGCGCGCGCGGGGCTCACCGTGGTGGCCGTCGCCGACATCAAGGGGACCATCGCCAACCCGGCGGGGCTGGACGTGGAGGCGCTGCTGGCGGCGCGGGACGGCTACGGGACGGTGGACCGTGCGGCGTTGCGCCCCGGCGACCGTGAGCTGCCGGGGGACGCCTGGCTGTCGACCGAGGCGGAGGTCCTGGTGCCGGCGGCCGTGTCGTACGCGGTGGACGCCGCCAACCAGGGCCGGATCAGCGCCCGCTGGATCGCCGAGGCGGCGAACATGCCCGTCCTGCCGGAGGCGGAGCTGCTGCTGGCCGCGCGGGGGGTCACGGTGCTGCCGGACGTCGTCGTCAACTCGGCCACGAACGCGTGGTGGTGGTGGACGCTGTTCGGGGACATCGGCCCGGACCCGGACGAGGCGTTCGCCCACACGCGGCGTGCGATGCGGGCCCTGACCGATCGCACGCTGGCCCGCGCGGAGGCCGACGGGACGACTCCCCGTGCCGCCGCGCACGCCATCGCCGCGGACCTGCTCCCGGTGATCACCGAACGGTTCGGCCGGCACCGCTGACGACCGGGGGTGCACCCCCTGGGGCGGTGCGGCCAGGCCGTAGGGTGACCGCGTGGCGAGGGCGAGAGTGCGGCTGAGCGTGGCGGAGCGGCGGGCGGAACTGCTGCGCGCCGCCGTGGAGCAGATAGAGGCGCGGGGGGTGGCGGCGGTCAGGATCGCCGACGTCGCCTCGGCGCTCGGGGTGAGCAACGCGCTGGTGCTCTACCACTTCGCCACGAAGGAGAAGCTGGTCGCGGCCGCGTTCGCGCACGCCGCCGAGGGCGACCTGGCGCGGCTGCGCAGGATCCTGGGCCGCCGCACGACGGCGGTACGGCGGCTGCGGGCGGCCGTGCGCTGGTACGCGCCGACCGGACAGGCCAAGGGCTGGCGGCTGTGGATCGAGGGCTGGGCGGCCGCGTTGCGCGAGACGGCCCTGCGGGAGGTCACGCGTGAGCTCGACCTGCAGTGGAAGAGCGCGCTCGCCGGGGTCCTCGCGGAGGGCGCGGCCGCGGGCGAGTTCAGCTGCCCGGACCCGGCGGCCGCCGCGCTGCGCCTGACCGCGCTCCTGGACGGTCTCGCCGTGCAGCTGACGTCGTATCCCGGGGCGCTGTCCCGCGCGCGGGCCCTGGAGTGGGTGGACGAGGCGCTGGCCCGGGAACTGGGCCTGGAGCGGACGGCGTTGACCGCCTCATCACGGTGAGCGGCCGCCCGCGACCATGACGGTCCCGGGCGGCTGCGCGCTCCCCCGGCCGTGCCGCCGGGCTCAGGCCACCGCCGCGATGCGCATCTTGATGTCGTACGCCGACAGCGCCCCCTTGGCCGTCACGTGGTCGCCCGACGACTCGCCGCGCAGGCGCCGCCCGATCCACGGCACCAGGTACTCGCGCGCCCACTGGACGTCGTCGCGCCGGATCTCCAGGGTCCCGCGGGGCGGGAGCGGCGGCCAGGGCTGGTCCGGGTCGGCCGGGATCTCCAGCCCGAGGACCTGGCCCGCGCGCAGCGCCACGCGCGTGTGCCCCTCGGGTGAGAGGTGGAGCCGGTCGCTGTCCCAGGCCCGGCGGTCCTGGACGGTCTTCAGGGACCACAGGTCGAGCACCGGGCAGCCGTAGCGGTCGGCGATGGCGCGTACGTGCCCGTTGTAGGTGGCGATCTTGCCGCGCAGGTGCTTCAGCACGGGCACGCCACGGGTGTCGAAGCCCGTCGTCACCATCACCGTGCCCGCGGCCGAGGCGAGCCGGGCGACGGCCCGTTCGAACCGTTCGGCCACTTCGTCGGGGTCGGTGCCGGGCCGCAGGATGTCGTTGCCGCCCGCGCAGAACGACACGAGGTCGGGGGCGAACTCGACGGCCTTGGGGACCTGTTCCGCCACGATCTGGTCGAGCAGTCTGCCGCGCACGGCGAGGTTCGTGTACCGGAAGTCGCCCTCGGGACGCCGGTCGGCCAGAAGGACCGCGAACCGGTCGGCCCAGCCGACGAACGCCCCGTCGGGGCCGGGGTCGCCGACGCCCTCGGTGAAGCTGTCCCCCACCGCGACGTACGACCCGATCACTGCTCTGCTGTCACTCTTCGAATCGTCTGCCACGTCGGGACATGATTCACCTTCCGATGTGACCTACGCGACCGTAGGAAGAGGTTGACGAACGGTGAGATAAGCCACTGCCAAAGCCTTCACCAAAGCCGGAATACGGCCTCTGGGCGGGACGTTGAGCGCCGGAACGCGACCCGTGCACACCCGGGACGACCGAAGGCCGGGCCCCGGGGATCGGGGTCCGGCCTTCGGCTGCGTGTCAGGCAGGTGGTGCGCGTGCGTGTCAGGCAGGTGGTGCGCGCCGTGCGGTGGGGCGGTCAGCCGATGGCGACGCCCTTGGAGCGGAGGTAGGCCACCGGGTCCACGTCCGAGCCGTAGTCGGGCGTGGTGCGGATCTCGAAGTGCAGGTGCGGGCCGGTCACGTTGCCGGTCGCGCCGGAGAGGCCGATCTGCTGGCCCGCGGTCACCGTCTGGCCGCTGGAGACGGACAGCGAGGACAGGTGGGCGTACTGGGCGTAGTAGCCGTCGGCGAGCCGGATGACGACCTGGTTGCCGTACGCGCCGCCCCAGCCGGCGGAGACGACGGTGCCGGCGCCGACCGCCTTCAGGGGCGTGCCGGTGGCGGCGGAGAAGTCCACGCCGGTGTGGTAGCCGCTGGACCACATGCTGCCGGCGACCTTGTAGGAGGTGCCGACGGCGGCGGTGGACACCGGGGCGGTGAAGCCGTTGACGGTGCTCGCCTCGTCGGCGCTCTGCGCGGCCGTGGCGGCCTTCTTCGGCGCGGTGGCCTTCTTCGGCGCGGCGGGCTTCGCGGACGGCTCGGACCGGGAGGTGGACGGGGCCGACGCCTTGGGTGCGGCGGTCGCGGCCTTGTCGCCGATCGAGAGCTTCAGACCCGGGTGGATGAGCGACGGGTCGGCGCCGACGGCCTCGCGGTTGTCGGCGTAGAGCTTCTTCCAGCCGCCGCGGACGTCCTGCTCGTCGGCGATCTTCGCCAGGTAGTCGCCGCGCTGCACCTCGTAGGTGCGCGTCTTCTGGGCGGAGGTCTTCTGCGCCGGGGCCTTCTCGGCGGCGACCTGGACGGACTGGACCGCCTTCTCCGGGACGGACTGGCCGGTCGCGGCGTGGGCGCCGGTGGCCCCGATCAGCGGCAGCGCGAGAGCGGCGCCACCGGTTCCGGCGACGGCGATCGTCCGGGTGAAGCGCAGGGACTTGGGACGGCGATGCTTACCCTTGGCGGGCATGGCGAATTCCTCTCCGGCGCCTGCGAGGTGAGCTGTCGGGTGCGGGCTGGAGATGCCCGGTCGCGTCGGGACGCGACTTGACCCCAAGCCTGTTCCGGGACCGGAACAGGCGATGTACCTGTGGGTCCCCCGCTCCTGCCGTGGACGGGTGAGTGTGCGCGGATTCCGGTCGGCGGCAGGATTCGGCGTCCGTCCGGATTGGTGGCGAACGTAAGCGAGAAAGACGCATGGGAACAAGTGAGGGGTTCCGACCGAATGCGTTCGTCTTGATCCCTTACGGGATCCACCGGTCACACTCCGTGTATTTCGAAGAGGTCGCCACCCTCGAATTCCCATGCGCGGCAGGCCGATTACGTGAACATGACGGGCGACGCACCGTCACCAGTATGACGCTCCTCACGTGACGTCGCTCCAGGTTTCCTTATTCCGGAGCGAGTTGGAATGAAGGCATCAATTCGGACAGAAAGCCTAGATGCGACGTCAACGGATATCCGGCACATCGAACCTTCGGCGCGAATCCGGCCGGAATCCCAGAGGGAGTCACGCCGCACTGCAGTCGAATCGGGATGAAACGCCCGCCATTGATGATGACATACGGCGACTTTGCCCGTTTCGGGCCATTGATCCTGAGCTGTCGCCTGTGGACAACTGAATGGCGCACACAGTCATGTCGTATCGTCAGAGGCGCACCTCGCCGGCCTCACCGCCGAGCCGCGCCGGCGGGGCCCACCGGGAGGAGCCCCCGTGACGCAGCAGATCCCGTCGACCGAGCCCGAACTGGCCGGTGTGCGCAACTTCCGCGACGTGGGCGGTCTGCCCACCGTGGACGGACGACGGGTGCGGCACGGCGTGCTGTTCCGCAGCGGCCACCTCGCCCACGCCACCCCCGAGGACGCCGCCTTCCTCGAGTCGCTGGGGCTGCACACGATCTTCGACTTCCGCAACGCGGCGGACCAGAAGCTGGAGGGCCCCGACGTCGAGCTGCCGGGTGTCCGCAATGTGAACCTGCCGCTGTCCGACCCCGCGGACGGCGCGGAGTTCTGGAAGATGGTCCGCGACGGCGACCTCGACCAGCTGCGGGAGATCCTGGCGGACGGCAAGGGCGCGGCCCGGATGATCGCCTCCTACCGCTCCATCGTCACGGAGCGCACCGGCGAGCACTCCCAGGTGCTGCGCTCCCTGGTGGAGGACAGCGTCCCGGCGCTGATGCACTGCGCGGCCGGCAAGGACCGCGCCGGCCTGTCCATCGCGGTCACGCTGCTCGCCGTCGGCGTCGAGCGGGAGGCGATCGTCGCCGACTATCTGAAGTCCAACGAGAAGCACCGCCGCTACAAGGTGCGGCGCGGCAGCAGCGCCCCCTCGGCCTACTCGCCCGAGGTCATGGAGCTGCTGAGCCCCCTCTTCGACGCACGGGCGGAGTACCTGAAGGCCGCCTTCGACACGATCGACGAGACGTGGGGCGACGTGGACACCTACCTGGAGCAGGGTCTGCGGCTCACCCCCGAGGCGCGGGAGCGCCTGCGGGAGCGGCTTCTCGACTGAGGGCGCGGGGTGCGCCTACTTCCCGCCGCCCGCCTCGAAGAGGAAGTAGACGAAGGCGGCGAAGACGTGCCCCACCGCGATGTAGATGATGAGCCGCACCCACAGGGCGCGGGGGAACTTCTCCTCCATGTCGGTCATGACGTCTCTCCAAAGGTGGGGCCCAGGCACAGGGTGGCCGTGGGGCTCTGCAACAGGGTGTGGACGAAGAGGAGCTCGGCGCCGCCGTCGTCCTCGGCGGCGAGCAGGTGTGGGGTGAGCGAGTCGAAGTGCGCGCTGTCCCCGGGGCCGAGCCGGTGCGTGGTGTCCCCGAGGCGCAGCCGCAGCCGCCCCTTGAGGACGTGGAGCCACTCCTCGCCGGGGTGCACGCGCACGATGTCGCCCTGCGAGCCGTACGGCACATGGACCCGGAGGGCCTGCATCCCGCGGCCGGGAACTCCGGCCTGCCAGTACGTCCAGCCGCCGGCGGCGGTGGGCTCCATGTCGGCGGCGCGCACGACGGCGTCCCGGTCCGGGACCCTCTCGCCGAGCAGCTCGCCGACCGTCGTACCGTAGACGCGGGCGAGCGCCAGCAGCATCGGCAGCGACGGCTGGCGCTGCCCGGTCTCGAGCCGGGAGAGATGGGCGGCCGACAACCCGGCGGCGCGGGCCGCGCCCTCCAGGGTGAGGGCCGCCCGGCGGCGCAGGGCCCGCAGCTGCGGCGCGACGGCCGGCAGCGACTCGGCCGGCCCGGTCGCTCCGTCACCGGGTTGGTTCTCGGGAGCGTTCATGCTCCCATTGAGCAGCAGACTTGCCTCACGGGCAAATTTTTTGCCTCAGGGGCAAAGCCGGTCCGGGGCGGGCCGCCCCGCGCTCACCTGTTGGCGACCGCCTGCTTGATCAGCGTCTTGCCGAAGTCCCACATGAGGCCCCCGCCGTTGTGGGCGTCGTCCATGACGTCCGTGAAGGCGTCGACGAACCGGTCCACCTCGCGTTCGCCGATGATCAACGGCGGGATCAGCTTGATGACCTCCAGGTGGTCCCCGGAGACCTGCGTGAGGATCCGGTGCCGCCGCAGCAGCGGCACGACCACCATCTGGGCGAACAGGCCCTTGCGCGCGGCCTGGAGCATCGTCCAGCGGCTGCGCAGCTTGAGCGAGTCCGGGCGGCCGAACTCGATGCCGATCATCAGGCCGCGTCCGCGCACGTCGGCGAGCAGCTCGTACTTGCCGGTGAGTGCGGCCAGCCGTGACTTCAGCAGCTCGCCGGTGGCCCGGACGCCCGCGACGATCTGCTCGTCCTCCATGACGGACAGGACGGCGAGCCCGGCCGCCATGGCCTGCGCGTTGGAGCCGAAGCTCGCCGAGTGGACGAGCACCCGGTCCATGGACGAGTAGACCTTCTTGAAGATCCAGTCCTTGCCGATCGTGGCGCCGACCGGCACATAGCCGCCGGAGAGCGCCTTGGCCACGCACACCAGGTCCGGTTCGACACCCTCCTCGTGCTGGTACGCGTAGAAGCAGCCGGTGCGGCCGAGGCCGGTCTGCACCTCGTCGGCGATGAGGAGCGCCTTGTGCCGGTGGAGCAGCTCCTGGGCGGCCCGCAGATAGCCGGGCGGGGCCTCGTGCACGCCCTTGCCCTGGATCGGTTCGACGATCAGCGCGGCCACGTCGCCCTTCTTCAGCTCCCGCGCCAGGGCGTCGATGTCGCCGAGCGGGACGGCCGTGTCGGGCAGCAGCGGCGCGAAGCCGTCCCGGAAACCCGACTCGCCGTTGACGGACAGGGAGCCGGTGGTCAGCCCGTGGAAGGCGTGGTCGCAGTACAGCACCCTGGGCCGGCCCGTGACGAACCGCGCGAACTTCAGGGCGGTCTCCACCGCCTCCGTGCCGCTGTTGCCGAAGAACACCCGGTCCAGGTGGGGGCTGTGGGCGAGCAGCCTCTCCGCCAGCAGCCCGGGCAGCGGCTGGCAGTCGAAGCGGGTGAGGTCGGCGAGCTGGGCGTCCAGCACGTCGTGCAGCGCCTTGCGGACGACGGGGTGATGGCGGCCCAGGCCCATCACCCCGAACCCGGCGAGCATGTCGAGGTAGTCGTCGCCGTCGGCGTCCCAGAAATAGGCGCCCTCGGCCCGCTCGTAGACCTTGTCGAAGCCGATGGTGTGCAGCATGCGCGGGAGCTGGTGGTTGAGGTACCGGGTGTGCAGCTCGTAGCGCTCGGCTCCGCGCTCGGCGAGGAGTCTGCCGAGGTCGAACTCGGTGGTCATTCAGCCTTCTCCTTGACTGACGCGACGGGACGGCCGGCGGGGCGGCCGGCGTCGGCGGGGCCACCGGCCGCCCCGTCGCCGTCGGACGGGTCGGACGAACCGCCCGCGGCTTCCTTCAGGGCCAGGCTCGCGCTGATCCGGCCGGCGACCTCGACGGGCGTGAGTCCGATGTCGGCCAGCACCTCACCCCGCTTGGCGTGCGCGAGGAACTGCTCCGGGATGCCGAACCGCCGCACCGGCACGTCCACGTCGGCGTCGCCGAGGGCGAGCGCCACGGCACTGCCCACCCCGGCCGAGCGGCTGTTGTCCTCGACGACGGCCACCAGCCGGTGCTGGGCGGCCAGCGGCGGGAGCGCCGGGTCGACGGGCTTGACCCAGCGGGGGTCGACGACGGTGCAGCCGATGCCGCGCGCCTCGAGCAGGTCGGCCGCCTGGAGGCACACCGGGGCCATCACTCCGACGGCGACGAGGAGGACGTCCTGCCCGGGTCCGCCGCGGTGCAGGACGTCCAGCCCGCCCAGCCGGTCGACGGCCGGGATCGACGGTCCGACCGACTCCTTCGGGAACCGCACCAGCGTCGGGGCGTCGTCCACGGCCACGGCCTCCCGCAGCTGCGCCCTCAGCTGGTCGGCGTCCCGGGGCGCGGCGATCCTGAGGCCGGGGACGACCTGGAGGATCGACATGTCCCACATGCCGTTGTGCGAAGGTCCGTCGACGCCCGTGACACCGGCCCGGTCCAGGACGAACGTCACCCCGCAGCGGTGCAGCGCGACGTCCATCAGTAACTGGTCGAAGGCGCGGTTGAGGAAGGTCGCGTAGACGGCGACGACCGGGTGCAGCCCGCCCGTGGCGAGGCCGGCCGCCGAGACGGCCGCGTGCTGCTCCGCGATCCCGACGTCCCAGACCCGGTCCGGGAACCGCTCCGCGAACTTGCCGAGGCCGACGGGATGCAGCATGGCCGCCGTGATCGCGACGACGTCCTCGCGCTCCTCGCCGATCCGGACGATCTCGTCGCCGAACACCGAGGTCCAGGACGGCCCGTTGGACGGCGCGAGCGGTTCGCAGGTCAGCGGGTCCATCACGCCGACGGTGTGGAAGTGGTCCTCCTCGTGGGCGAGGGCGGGTTCGTAGCCGCGTCCCTTCTCCGTGAGGCAGTGGACCAGCACCGGGCCGTGGAAGCGTTTGGCACGCCGCAGCGCCGACTCGACGGCCCCGACGTCGTGACCGTCGATGGGGCCGACGTACTTCAGGCCCAGGTCCTCGAACATGCCCTGGGGCGCGAAGGCGTCCTTGAAGCCCTTCTTCGCGCCGTGCAGGGACTCGTAGACCGTGTGGCCGACCAGCGGCGTGCGCAGCAGGACGTCCTTGCCCCAGGCCAGCACCTTCTCGTAGCCGTCGGTGGTGCGCAGGGTCGCCAGGTGGTTGGCGAGGCCGCCGATGGTCGGTGCGTACGAACGCTCGTTGTCGTTGACGACGACGATCAGCGGGCGGTCCTTGGCGGCCGCGATGTTGTTCAGCGCCTCCCAGGCCATGCCGCCGGTCAGCGCCCCGTCGCCGATGACCGCGACGACGTGCCCCCTCTCCCCCTGCACGTGGCGGGCCTTGGCGAGCCCGTCGGCCCAGCCGAGGGCGGTGGAGGCGTGGCTGTTCTCCACGATGTCGTGTTCGGACTCCTCACGGGAGGGGTAGCCCGACAGGCCCCCCTTTCCCCGCAGCTTGGAAAAGTCCTGACGCCCCGTCAGCAGCTTGTGCACGTAGCTCTGGTGACCGGTGTCCCACACGATGCGGTCGACCGGCGACTCGAAGACCCGGTGGAGCGCGACGGACAGTTCCACCACCCCCAGGTTGGGCCCGAGATGGCCCCCGGTCCTGGCGACCGCGTGCACCAGGAACTCCCTGATCTCGTCGGACAGTTCACCGAGTTCCGCCTCGGACAGCGCCTTCAGGTCACGTGGTCCCCGGATGCTCTCCAGAATCGTCATGCTCGGGCCCCCTCTCGGTCCGTGCCGTGCTTCAACTCACCGTCACTGCCGGTTTCCCCGTGCCGGTGGGGACGCCCGATGCGGCCCCGTCCCGTTCCATCCGCTCGGCCAGCTTCATGGCCTCCTCGATCAGGGTCTCCACGATCTTGGACTCGGGGACGGTCTTGATGACCTCGCCCTTGACGAAGATCTGGCCCTTGCCGTTGCCGGAGGCGACGCCGAGGTCGGCCTCGCGGGCCTCGCCGGGGCCGTTGACGACACACCCCATGACCGCCACCCGCAGCGGCACCTCCATGCCGTCCAGACCCGCGGTGACCTCCTCGGCCAGCTTGTAGACGTCGACCTGCGCCCGGCCGCACGACGGGCAGGAGACGATCTCCAGGCGCCGTTCCCGCAGCCCGAGCGACTGCAGGATCTGGATGCCGACCTTGACCTCCTCCGCGGGCGGGGCGCTCAAGGACACCCGGATGGTGTCGCCGATGCCCTGCGACAGCAGGGCACCGAACGCCACCGCGCTCTTGATGGTGCCCTGGAACGCCGGGCCGGCCTCGGTCACGCCGAGGTGCAGCGGGTAGTCGCACTGGGCGGCGAGCTGCTTGTACGCCTCGATCATGATCACCGGGTCGTTGTGCTTCACCGAGATCTTGATGTCCCGGAAGTCGTGCTCCTCGAACAGGGACGCCTCCCACAGCGCCGACTCCACCAGCGCCTCCGGCGTCGCCTTGCCGTACTTCTGCAGCAGCCGCCGGTCCAGCGACCCGGCGTTCACCCCGATCCGGATCGGCGTGCCGTGGTCCCTCGCGGCCCGCGCGATCTCCTTGACCTTGTCGTCGAACTGCTTGATGTTGCCCGGGTTCACCCGCACCGCCGCACAACCGGCCTCGATCGCCGCGAACACGTACTTCGGCTGGAAGTGGATGTCCGCGATCACCGGGATCTGCGACTTGCGGGCGATCGTCGCCAACGCGTCCGCGTCGTCCTGCGTCGGGCACGCCACCCGCACGATCTGGCAGCCCGACGCCGTCAGCTCCGCGATCTGCTGCAGCGTCGCACCGATGTCGGACGTGCGCGTCGTCGTCATCGACTGCACCGACACCGGGGCGCCGCCCCCGACCGCCACCGGGCCGACCTGGATCTGCCGGGACGCGCGTCGCTCGGCGATCGGCCGGGCCGGTACCTCGGGGACGCCCAAGGAGATGGCGGTCATGGGGTCACTCCCGGTTTCCGGAGACGGTCTCACGCATGGCGCGCAGCGACTCCTTCAGCGAGCCCATGGTGGCGAGGACGGCGGTGGGTTCGTAGCCGCAGTGCGCCATGCAGTTGGCGCAGCGCGGGTCCTTGCCGCGGCCGTACTTGTCCCAGTCGGTGTCCTCGATCAGCTCGCGGTACGTCGGGACGTAGCCGTCGCTCATCAGGTAGCAGGGGCGCTGCCAGCCGAAGAGCGAGTAGTTCGGGATCGCCCAGGCCGTGCACGGGAAGTCGACCTTGCCCTCGAGGAAGTCGAGGAACAGCGGCGAGTGGTTCAGCCGCCACCTGCGGCGGTTGCCGCCGGCGAAGGCCTTCTTGAACAGTTCGCGGGTCTGCTCGACGCCGAGGAAGTGCTCCTGGTCGGGGGCCTTCTCGTAGGCGTAGGCGGGCGAGATCATCATCTCGTCGACCTGGAGGTCGTCGTTGAGGAAGTTGAGCACCTCGATGACGGTCTGCGGGGTGTCGGTGTTGAAGAACGTCGAGTTGGTGGTGACCCGGAAGCCGCGCCGCTTGGCCTCCTTGATCGCCTCGACGGCCTCGTCGAAGACGCCCTCCTTCGCCACGGACTCGTCGTGGCGCTCGCGCAGGCCGTCGATGTGCACGGCGAACGCGAAGTACGGCGACGGCGTGAACTTGTCCATCTTCTTGCGCAGCAGCATGGCGTTGGTGCACAGGAAGACGTACTTGCGCTTGGCCACGAGCTGCCGCACGATCTCGTCGATCTGCGGATGCATCAGCGGCTCACCGCCGGCGATGGACACCATCGGCGCACCGGACTCCAGCACCGCGCCCACGGCCTGTGCCACGGGCATGCGCTGCTTCAGGACGCCCGCCGGGTGCTGGATCTTGCCGCAGCCCTCGCATTTGAGGTTGCAGGCGAACAGGGGTTCCAGCTCGACGATGAGGGGGAACTTGTCGCGCCTGCGGAGCTTCTGTTCGGCCAAGTAAGTAGCGACCTTGATGGACTGGCGCAGCGGCATGGCCATCTGGCTCACCTCCTGGGGAGCAGCAAGGAACGGTGCCATTCATAGAAAGCGGGCAGAACGGAACGAAGAACGCGGAAGGCCGATATTCCACCGCGCAATGTGCCGATCCGGACGAGCTCATGTTCTGGAGCGTCCACGACCACCCGGACGGCCGCAACCGGGCGCTCGCCCGTGCGTACGGCGCTCAGGAGCGTGGCCGCGGACTCCATGTCGACCGCGATCGCGCCGGTCGTGAGCAGATCGGACCGTTCCTGACCACGGACGACATGGTCCGAGCCGGTGAGCGGTCCGGTGTGGACGGTGCGGCCCGGGATGGACCGCGTGAGTGCTTCGACCAGTAGGTCGGTCCCCGTGCACGGAACGGTTCCCGCCGGATCCCGGGTCTCCTCGGCGACCACGAGGTCGCCGGGGTGCATCCCGGGGGCGAGGCCCGCGCAGAAGCCGGTGGCGAGGACGGCGGCCCCGGCCAGCGCCGGACCGGCCAGCAGACGGGTCACCGAGCGCTCGGCCGATCGGGGGCCCATGCCGGTGCGCAGCACGGTGACCGGCCCGCCGGCCCCGCCCCGGTCGCCGGTGCGCAGGGCGATCTGCTCGATGCCGAGCGCGCAGGCGATCAGCAGCGGGGCCGGGGCGGGCTGTGAGGTCATCCGCTCCCCTCGGCGTCGGCCGCGGGGGCGGTCGCCTTGCCGGCGAAGGGTTCTCCGTGCAGGTACCGGCCGAGCGCGGTCAGCGGGAAGACCTGCCGGTAGAGGTGGTAGTTGATCGAGAAGTCCCAGGGGAAGCCGGTGCCGGTGAAGTACGGCTCGTCCCAGGAGCCGTCCGGCCGCTGGGTGGCGGCGAGCCACTCGACGCCGCGCTCGACGGCCTTGGAGTTCCTCTCCCCCGCCGCCAGGAGCGCCATCAGCGCCCAGGCCGTCTGCGACGCCGTCGAGGCGCCTCTGCCGCTCCACTCCTTGACGTACTTGTAGGAGCGCAGGTCCTCGCCCCAGCCGCCGTCCTCGTTCTGGACGGACTCCAGCCAGGCGACGGCCCGGCGGATCGCCGGGTGGGAGCCGGGGAAGCCGGCGGCCGCCAGGGCCGGGACGACGGACCCGGTGCCGTAGAGGTAGTTGACGCCCCAGCGCCCGAACCACGAGCCGTCAGACTCCTGTTCGGCGAGCAGCCACGCGATGCCGCGCCGGGTGCGCGGGTCGTGGGCGAGCCCCTCGACGGCGAGCATCTCGACGACGTGCGCCGTCACGTCCGCCGACGGGGGGTCGATGACCTCGCCGAAGTCGCAGAACGGCAGCCGGTTCGGGAAGGGGCTGGTGTTGTCGACGTCGAAGGCGCCCCAGGCCCCGTCGCGGGACTGCATGCCGAGGTTCCAGCGCACCCCGCGGCCGATCGCGCGTTCCATCCGCTCGGGGTCGTGGTGGCGGACCCTCCGCAGCGCGAGGACCACCTCGGCGGTGTCGTCGATGTCGGGATAGTTGTCGTTGTGGAACTCGAAGGCCCAGCCGCCGGGCGGCAGTTGGGGACGCCGGACCGCCCAGTCGCCGGGCCGGACGATCTCCTCGCCCAGCATCCAGTCGGCGGCCTTGACGAGTTGCGGGTGGTCGGCCGGCAGTCCCGCGTCCGCCAGCGCGATGGTGGCCAGACAGGTGTCCCACACCGGTGACTGGCACGCCTCGACCATCCGGGCGCCGTCCTCGCGCCACACGGCGAAGCGGTCCAGGGACGCCAGTCCCTCGCGCATGACCGGGTGCTGGAGGTCGTAGCCGAGCAGGTGCAGCGCGATGATCGAGTACACCGCCGGGGGCTGGATGCCGCCCCAGCAGCCGTCGTTCTCCTGGCGTTCGATGATCCAGCGGGCGGCGCTGTTCATGGCCGCCTTGCGCAGTCTGCGCGGCGCGATCTTGCGCAGCTGGTGCAGGGCCTTGTCCAGCCGCTGGAAGGCGCCGTCCCAACTCGCCACCGGCGCGAGCGGCTTGGGCGGGTTGGGGTGCGCCGGGTCGGTGTGCAGCTCGTCGAGCGGGAAGGGCGCGGGGCGCACCGGGCGCTTCGCGGAGACGATCGTCAGCGGGACGATGGTCTGCCGGGCCCAGCAGCCGAAGTCGTAGATGTTGAGCGGTACCCAGGTGGGGAAGTAGATGAGCTCCGGCGGGAGTTCGGGCAGGTCCTCCCACTTCCACCAGCCGAACAGGGCCAGCCAGATACGGGTGAACACCCGGGCCTCGGCGATGCCGCCCTGTGCCCGGATCCAGGCGGAGGCCTTCGCCATGTGCGGCGCGTCGGGCGCGTCGCCGGCCAGCCGCAGGGCGACGTACGCCTCGATGGTGGTGGACAGTTCGCCCGGACCGCCGTAGAAGGTGGCCCAGGTCCCGTCGTCGCGCTGCTCGCCGCGGACGAAGAGCGCGGCGGCTCGGGTGGTCTCCTCGTCCCGGATGCCGAGGAACTGACGCAGCAGCAGGTCCTCGGCGTCCATGGTGACGTTCGTCTCGAGGTCGCCCTTCCACCAGCCCTCGGGGTCCTGGCGGGCCAGGAGGAAGTCGGTGGCGCGGCGGACGGCGCGTTCGGCGGCCTCGTGCGCCCCGGCCGCCAGGGGGGTCTCGCTGTGGATGTCACTGGCCGCGGCGGCCCGGGGCGGCGGGGCCCCGGTGCTTCCGTCGGTCGTCGCTGTCATGGCTTCCCCTTCGTGCAGTGCTGCAAGCGGTGCGTCTGCTGTGGGTCCGCCGTCGGCCGGGGCGCTGCGTCCAGCGCCACCGGCCGGCGACTACGCGAGGACTATTCGACCGATACCGATCATCTCTCTTCCCCCGGTGGTGTTCATCTCTTGCGGACGACCACGAAGTCGGCGAGCGCCGTGAACTGCGCCCGGACGCGCTCGGGCATGTCGACGGCGTCGAGGGCCTCGACGGCGATGGTGTGCTGGCGGCGTGCCTCCCCGGCCGTCCACTCGCGGCCGCCCGCCTCCTCGATCAGGGCGGCGCGGGCCGCGAACTCCTCCTCGGAGAAGTTCTCGAAGTCGCTGCTCTTGGCGTCGGCGGCGAGCATCTCGCCGAGCCGGTCCGAGGCGCTGCCGCCCGCGGCGAGCGCGGCGACGACCGGCAGGGACTTCTTGCGCTGGCGCAGGTCGCTCCAGGTCTGCTTGCCGGTGGCGTCCGGGTCGCCCCAGATGCCGAGCAGGTCGTCGACGGCCTGGAAGGCGAGGCCGAGGTGGTAGCCGTACTTCTCCAGGGTGTCGGCGGTCCGCTCGTCCGCGCCGCCGAGGACCGCGCCGATGGAGGAGGCGCAGGCCAGCAGGGCGCCGGTCTTGTTGCCCTCCATCTCCAGGCACTCCTCGACGCTGACGCGGTCGCGGTGCTCGTAGGAGATGTCCTGGGCCTGACCGTCGATCAGGGCGCGGGTGGCGGTGGTGAGCCGGCGGGCGGCGCGGCCGGCCTCGACGGTGCCGAGTTCGAGCAGGACCTCGTTGGCGAGGGCGAACAGGGCGTCGCCGACGAGGATGGCCTGGGCGGGGCCGTGCACCTTCCAGACGGTGTCGCGGTGCCGGCGCTGCTCGTCGCCGTCCATCAGGTCGTCGTGCAGCAGGGAGAAGTTGTGGACCAGTTCGACGGCGACGGCCCCGGGGATGCCGACCTCGGGGGCGGCGCCGGTGACCTCGGCGGAGAGCACCGCCAGGGCGGGGCGTACGGCCTTGCCGCCGTCGCCGGCCGTGGGGTTGCCGTCGGCGTCGATCCAGCCGAAGTGGTAGGCGGAGACGGTGTCCATGGGAGGGGCCAGGCGGTCGATCGCCGTCCGCAGTACCGGTGTGGCCAGGGTCCTCCCGCGCTCCAGGAGCGCGGTCACGTCGACCGCGGTCTCTCGAGCGGCCATCTCGGCCGGGGGCACAGTGGGCACGGTCTCTCCTCTTGTTGCGGTACCGGGGGTGCGGGAGCCTGCCGCCGCGTGCTCGTTCAGCATCAGGCCGCCTCCTCGATGGCGAAGAGATGGCCGGGGCGGGGCCGGCCGAGGGCGCCGAGGGCGGCCTCGGCCGCTCCGACGCCGCTGCGGACCGCACTCTCCATGGTCGCGGGCCACCCGGTGGCGGTCCACGCTCCGGCCAGGTACAGGCCGGGTGCCTTGGTGCGGGCGCCGGGCCGCAGCCGCCCGACGCCGGGGGTCGGGGCGAACGTCGCGGTGCGTTCGCGGGTGACGAAGAAGTCCTTCACGCGGGCGTCCCGGGCGCGCGGCAGCAGCCGCTCCAGTTCGGGCAGGTACCGCTCGCGCAGGGTGGCCACGGGTGCGTCGATCTCGTCCTGCGCGGCCGACTGGGACACGGCGAGGTACTGGCCCTCGGTGAGTCCGGCCGCCTCGGTGCGGTCGAAGACCCACTGCAGCGGGGTGCCGAGGGCCGTCAGGAAGGGGGCGGCGAGGACCTTGCGGTCGTAGACGACGTGGATGTTGAGGATCGGCGCGGTGCCGATGCGCAGCAGCCGTTCGGGGGCGTCGAGGGCGCCGTCGGGCAGCAGGCCGTGGGCCTCGCGCTGGGGCACGGCGAGGACGACGGCGTCCGCGTGGAGCGTCTCGCCGGGCACCTGGACGCTCCAGCGTCCGTCGGCGTCCCGGGAGAGGGCGGTGGCGCGGGTGCGCAGCTCGGTGCGCACGCCCGCGGAGTCGAGGGCCTTGCGGGCCAGCCCGTCGTGCAGGTCGCCCAGCGGGACGCGGGACCAGCCGATGTCGGCGGCGCCCGGTTCGGACAGCAGGCCGGTCTTGAACACCATGGCGGCGAGCCCCAGCGAGGCGTCGCCCGCGACGGCGTTGAGGGTGGCGACGCCGACCAGGTCCCACAGGGCCTCGACGGCGCGCGGGGACTGCCCGTGCGCGGCCAGCCAGCTGCCGAAGTCCTGGCCGTCGAGGTCCGGGTCGGCCGGGTCGAGGCCCTTGAGCGCGAGCGCGGCGCGTCCGACCCTCGCCCGCTCGGCGAGCGACAGGTGCGGATAGGCGGCCAGGCTGCGGCCGAGGTGCAGGGGGACGGGGAGCGGGTCGCGGCGCAGCCGGCCGAGCCGCCGTCCCTCGGGTTTGCCGAGGTCGACGACGGGCACGTCGAGACGTTCCTGCAGGGGAGCGAGCGCGGCCCCGTCGATCCGGTCGAGGAACCAGCGGTAGGCGGTGCAGCAGCGCAGGTAGACGTGCTGTCCGTTGTCGACGGTCAGGTCGCCGCGCCGGAAGGAGAAGGCGAGGCCGCCGAGCCGGGGCCGGCCCTCCAGCAGGGTGACGCGCACACCGGCGTCGGCGAGCGCGAGAGCGGCGGTGACGCCGGCGAGCCCGCCGCCGATGACGACGGCGTCCCGTCCGAAGCGGTCCGGGGCGCCGGCGAGCGGTCCCTCGGACCGTGTGCCGTCGGTCATCGCGCGCCCTCCCCCGTGCGACCGCCGTGCGTGCGTCCGGACGCCGTTCGGCCGGTCGTCGTGGTCAGGGACGCGGTACGGCCGCGGAGGGTTGCCCGCCGTTCTCCGCCTCGGTCCTGTCCGCAAAGGCGCGTCGTCCGCCCGGAGGGCGGGCCGAGCGGGGTCCGGTGCGCGCTCCCGGCGGGCCGGACGGCGGGCGGGACCTTGCGGACACGACCCAGGCTCTTTCCTCCCAGCGCGTGGTCCATCAGGCACGCCTCCTGACCGCTCGCCGGGTCACGTGCCGGGAGTCGAGGCCGGACAGCCCGCGGACGGCCACGTAGGCCTTCTCCCGGCCGGGCAGGGAGACGCGGCCGCGCAGGACGGCCTCCGGGTCGCGTTCGATGCGGTCCAGGAGGCGGCGGTAGATGCCGGCCATGGCGGCGACACAGGCGCCGCTGCGCCGGTCGAGCATGGGGAGCAGCCGGTAGCCCTCGGCGAACAGGGCGCGGGCGCGGCGCACCTCGAAGTGCACGAGGCCGGCGAAGTCGGCGCCCTCCGGCGGGGTGGGCCCGTGGAAGCCGGCCGAGCAGCCGAACTTGGCGAGGTCGTCCGAGGGCAGATAGGTACGGCCGCCCTCGCCGTCCTCGCGGACGTCGCGCAGGATGTTGGTGAGCTGGAGGGCCAGGCCCAGGGTGTCGGCGTACTCGGGGGCGCGTTCGGCGCCGCGCGCGTGCGGTTCGGTGCCGAAGACACCGAGGGAGAGGCGGCCGATGGCGCCCGCGACGCAGCGGCAGTAGACCTTGAGGTCGTCCCAGGTCTCGTAGGTCTCGCCCCGGACGTCCATGAGCACGCCGTCGATCAGCTCGTCCAGGCCGCCGAGCGGGATCGGGAAGGTGGCGGCGGCGTGCGCGAGCGCGACGGCGACGGGGTCGGTGTCGTCCTCGTCGATCTCGCCCTCGCGGATCCGGGTCAGCGCCTTGCGGGTGTCCTCGAGCCGGGCGGCCTTGACGTCGCCGGGCAGGGCGCCGTCGCCGATGTCGTCGACCCGGCGCGAGAACGCGTACAGCGCCGACATCGCCCGGCGCTTGGGCGTGGGGAGCAGCCGGATGCCGTAGGCGAAGTTCCGGGCCTGCCGTCCGGTGACGGTCTCGCAGTAGCTGTAGGCGGCGAGTACCGGTGCGGACACGTGTGGTGCAGACTCCACGGTCCGGATCACCCCTCTCCTCGCAGGGTCCCGCCCACCTCGCGCAGCAGCCGGAGCTTGCCGGCCTTGGGCGGGCCTGTGAGTACGTCGTATTCGGCGGCGGCGATCGCTTCGACGCCCGCCCTTCCCCCCGCCACGAAACCCGCCAGCAGCAGCTTGAGCCTGCCGTGGACGCTACCCACGAGGGGCGTGCCTTCATTCAGGAGGTTCCGGGCGCGTTCGGCTTCGTATGCAACCAGTGCGCGCACCGACGCGCCCGCTGTTTTCGCCGCCAGGTCGGTTTCGCCGACGTGGAAGCGCTTCATGTCCTCGGCGGGCAGATAGATCCGGTCACGGCCGAGGTCCTCGGCGACGTCCTGAAGGTGCTCGACGATCTGCAGCGCGGTGCACACCGCGTCGGAGCGGCGGACGCGCTCGGGTGTGGTGGTCCCCGTGACGGCGAGGACGAGCCGGCCGACGGGGTTGGCGGACAGTTCGCAGTAGGCAAGGAGGTCGTCGTAGGTCTCGTACCGGCCGACGAGCTGGTCCTGGCGGTTAGCGGCGATCAGGCGGAGGAAGGGCTCGGGGGTCAGCGAGCGGCGGCGGACCGTCGGCTGGAGGCGGCGCAGCAGGGGGTGGCGGGGGGTGCCGTCGAAGACGCGGCGCAGGTCGGCCTCGAAGGCGTCCAGCAGGACGAGGCGGTCGTCGGCGTCCGCGGCGGACACGCCGAGCAGGCGGGCGTCGGCTCCGCCGGGCGCGAGGTCGCCGTCGCCGATGTCGTCGACGAGGCGGGCGAAGCCGTAGACGGCCATGAGGTCGGTGCGCCAGGCCCTGGGCAGGAAGAACGGCGCCACGGGGAAGTTCTCCGCGGCGGCCTTGTGGAGGGTGGCGCGCTCCGGATCGGCGGTGAGCGCGTCGGCACCCGTCACCGCGGACTGCCCGGCGCGAGGACGGCGCACGCTGCGTGGAGCTGGGGAGTTTCCGTAGCCATTGCCGTCACATCTCCCGTTCTACACCGCAGACCCGATGCGCACTATTTCGGACACGCCGCCCGGGCCTCCGTGCCGCGGCCCGGAGGCAGACATCACGTGTTATCGCCCCACTTGCGTGTTTCGGTACCGGTACAGCTTACGTTGTACAACCCTGCACGGCTCCTGGGGGTGTCCTGCACATCACAAGAACACACCGATTGGCGCCAAGATTCCTCGCACCAGCCGGAGTTGACGTTTCCTTTGCAGACGCGCGGCCCCACCGGAGCAGTTCCGGCGGGGCCATGCGAAGCGTTCTGGGCCACACGGCCCACCACGGGGTGGACTACTTGCCCGTGAACTTCTCGTACTCCTTGAGGACCTCGTCCGTCGGTCCGTCCATCCGGAGCTCGCCGCGTTCCAGCCACAGGACGCGGTTGCAGGTGTCGCGAATCGACTTGTTGTTGTGGCTGACGAGAAAGACCGTGCCGGCCTCCTTGCGCAGCTCGCGGATGCGGTTCTCGGAGCGCTTCTGGAACTTGCGGTCGCCGGTGGCCAGCGCCTCGTCGATCATGAGGACGTCGTGGTCCTTGGCGGCGGCGATGGAGAACCGCAGCCGGGCGGCCATGCCGGACGAGTAGGTGCGCATCGGCAGGGTGATGAAGTCGCCCTTCTCGTTGATGCCGGAGAAGTCGACGATGTCCTGGTAGCGCGCCTTGATCTGCTCGCGGGTCATACCCATGGCGAGCCCGCCCAATATGACGTTGCGCTCGCCGGTGAGGTCGTTCATCAGGGCGGCGTTCACACCGAGCAGCGAGGGCTGCCCGTCGGTGTAGACCCTGCCCTTCTCGGCCGGGAGCAGCCCGGCGATGGCCCGCAGCAGGGTGGACTTGCCGGAGCCGTTGGAGCCGATGAGGCCGATGGCCTCGCCCCGGTAGGCGACGAAGGAGACACCGCGCACGGCGTGCACCTTGCGCACCCCGCGCTCCTCGCCGCGCTTGAGGATGCGGCTCAGGGCCGCGGTGGCGCTGCCCTTGCCGGACTTGGCGCCGTTGACGCGGTACACGATGTGCAGCTCGTCGGCGATGACGGTGGGGACGAGCTCCCCCGGCTTCTGCTCAGCCACGGCCGTACCTCTCCTCCGCCTTCCAGAAGTACACGAAGCCGCCGACGGCGAACAGCACGGCCCAGCCGAGCGCGGCCATCCACACGTGGTCCGGCAGGTTGGAGGAGCCGTAGCCGTCGATCAGGGCGAAGCGCATCAGGTCCATGTAGATCGCGGCCGGGTTCCACTGCAGGACCGTGGCGATCCACTCCGGCTTGCCCTCCAGCATGATCGGGATGGAGAACATCACGCCGGACGCGTACATCCAGGTGCGCATCACGAACGGCATCAGCTGGGCGAGGTCCGGGGTCTTGGCACCGGCCCTCGCCATGATCATCGCGAGGCCGGTGTTGAAGAAGAACTGGAGCACCAGCACCGGGACGATCAGGAGCCAGGACAGCGAGGGGTAGCTGCCGAAGGCCACCGCCACGACGAACAGCACGACCATCGAGAACAGCAGCTGCTGGAGCTGCTGGAGCGCGAAGGAGATGGGCAGCGAGGCCCGCGGGAAGTGCAGCGCGCGCACCAGCCCGAGGTTGCCGGAGATCGCGCGGACCCCCGCCATCACCGAGCTCTGGGTGAAGGTGAACACGAAGACGCCCGTGACCAGGAACGGCACGTACACCTCGCGGGACATGCCGCGGTCGGCCTGCAGGATCAGACCGAAGATGAGGAAGTACACGGCGGCGTTCAGCAGCGGGGTGGCCACCTGCCAGAGCTGCCCGAGCTTGGCCTGGCTGTACTGGGCGGTCAGCTTCGCCCGCGAGAACGCGAGGATGAAGTGCCTCCGGTCCCAGAGCTGGCGGACGTACTCGAACAGCGAGGGCCGGGCGCCGCTCACGGACAGCCCGTACTTGGCGGCCAGCTCGGCCGCCGTGAGTCCCTCGTCGGGCGACGGCGGCGCGCTCACCGCGACCGGGCCGTCGTGCGTTGTCTCACTCACCAGTTGAAACTTTCGTCTTCGAGATGCGCAGCCTGTGCGGGTCTGGCATGTACCTGCGGCCGGGGTGCGGGCCGGTGCTCCTCAGGGCCGAACCTGTCAGATGACAGGGGGCCGGCCCAGTCGGGTCAGCCGCCACACCGTACGCCACTTCATGGGACGGCGGGGACCGCACGAAGTCCTCCAGCCTTCCCGGAAACCCCCGAACCACGCCTTCAGCGCCGGTGCCGAGGGGCGCCGGAGAAGGGTGAGCAGCAGCCACACGCCGAGATAGACGGGGACCAGCGGCGCGGGCAGGTTGCGGCGGGCGAGCCAGACCCGGTTGCGGGCGACCATGCGGTGGTAGACCGCGTGCCGCGAGGGCGCGGTCGTGGGGTGGTACAGCACCATGTCGGACCGGTAGTCGATCATCCAGCCCGCGTCGAGGGCCCGCCATGCCAGATCGGTTTCCTCGTGCGCGTAGAAGAATGCGTCCGGCAGGCCGCCGACTTCCGCGAGGACCTGGGTGCGCACGGCGTTGGCGCCGCCGAGGAAGGTGGTGACCCGCGAGGAGCGCATCGGGTCGGAGGCGCGCAGCCGCGGGACGTGGCGGCGCTGGGTGACCCCGGTCTCGGGGTCGGCGATGCGGAAGCTGATGATGCCGAGCCCCGGGTCGGCCTCGAAGGCCTGGCGGCACAGCTCGGCGGTGTCGTGCCGGGCCAGCAGTCCGTCGTCGTCGAGGAAGAGCAGGACGTCGACGTCCCGGCCGCTCGGGCCGAAGGCCTCGATGCCGACGTTGCGGCCGCCGGGGATGCCGAGGTTCTCGGGCAGCTCGACGGTGCGCACGCCCTCGGGGACGTCCGGGACGGGTGAGCCGTTGCCGACCACGACGACCTGGACCGGGTCGCCGTCCTGCTTGGCGACCGAGTCGAGCAGGGCGCGCAGCTCCTCGGGGCGGTTGCCCATCGTGATGACGACCGCGCCGACCTTCATGCCGCTCACTTCAGCCTGCTCGAAGCGAGGATGGACACGAGGTGCAGCACGGTCTGCACGAGGGCGATGCCGGCGAGCACGGCGACGCCGAGCCGGGAGAAGAACAGGTCGCCGCGGACCTGGTCGGCGATCGCGAGGACCAGGATGAGCAGCGACGCCTCGATGCCGAGGATCAGCCGGTGGAACTTCAGGGCGGCGGCGGCCCGGCGGGCCAGTGCCATGCCCGAGGAGCGCATCTCGGCGGCGGCCTCCTTGACCGGCTCCTTGCCGGTCTGGTGGCGGGCGACGCCGACGAGGTCGGTCTCGGCCTTGATCAGGACGGCGCCGAGCGCGGCCAGCGTGCCGAGGAAGGCCCACAGCCAGTCGATACGGCCGCCGCCCCACAGGTCGGCGGCGCGCAGCCCGAAGCCGGTCAGCACCGCGGCGTCGGTGAGGTAGGCACCGACCCGGTCGAGGTAGACGCCGCTGAGGGAGTACTGCTTGCGCCAGCGCGCGATCTCGCCGTCGACGCAGTCGAGCAGCAGGTACATCTGGACGCACACGACGCCCAGCACGGCGCCCGGGATCCCCGGCACGAGGAGTGCCGGGGCCGCGAGCACACCGAAGACGGTCATCAGGTACGTGAGCTGGTTGGGTGTGACCCTGGTGTTGACCAGGTAGCGGTCGACCCGCAGGGACACCTCTCGCATGTAGAGGCGTCCCATCCAGTGCTCACCGCTGCGCCGGTCCTTCACCCCCGCGGGGTGAACGACGGGGCGTAGTTCAGCTACCGATGGCCTTGACATAGTCGGCGTAGACGTCCTTGATCTGGTCGGTGGTCAGGTCGAGGTGTTCGAGGATCGTGTACCGGCCGGGCCGGGTCTGCGGAGCGAACTCCACGGCGCGGACGAACTCGTCGTCCGTGAACCCGATCTCGCTCGGCAGCACGGGCAGGCCGTGCCGGCGCAGCACCCCGGCCATGAAGGCCGACTCGTCGTGCGCCCCGCGCAGGTACATGGCGAAGGCCGCGCCCAGTCCGCACTGCTCGCCGTGGGCGGCGGCGCGCTTCGGGAACAGCAGGTCGAAGGCGTGGTTGATCTCGTGGCACGCGCCGGAGGAGGGACGGGAGTCGCCCGACACCGACATGGCGATACCGCTGAGCACCAGCGCCTCGGCCAGCACCTGGAGGAAGCCGGTGTCCCCTATGCCGCCGGGGTGCCGCAGGACGGCCTCGCCGGCCTGGCGGGCGATCGCGGCGGCGAGGCCGTCGATCTTCTCGCCCTTGACGCGGTGGGCGAGCTCCCAGTCGGCGATGGCGGAGATGTTGGAGATCGCGTCCCCGATGCCGGCGCGCACGAAGCGGGCCGGGGCCTGGTGGATGACGTCGAGGTCGATGACGACGGCGATCGGGTTCGGCACGCCGTAGGAGCCGCGGCCGGCGTCGTTGTCGAGCGTGGCGACCGGCGAGCACAGCCCGTCGTGCGCGAGGTTCGTCGGGACGGCGACCAGGGGCAGGCCCACGCGGGCCGCCGCGAACTTGGCGCAGTCGATGATCTTGCCGCCGCCGAGCCCGACGACGGCGTCGTAGTGGCCGGCCTTTATGTCGCCGGCCAGCCGGACCGCGTCGTCCAGGGTGCCGCCGCCGACCTCGTACCAGGAGGCGCCGGGCAGCGCGGGGGTGAGCCGCTCCCGCAGCTGGGCGCCGGAGCCGTTGCTGACGGCGACGGCGAGCTTGCCGGAGTGGGAGATGCGCTCGTCGGCGAGGACGCAGGCCAGGTCGTCGAGGGCACCCTGGCGGATGTCCACGACGACCGGCGAGGGGATGAGCCGGGTCAGTACTGGCACGCGATCTCCCGTCCACGGGCGAGGTCGTCGTGGTTGTCGATCTCCACCCACTTGACGTCGCCGATCGGCGCCACGTCGATACGGAAGCCGCGGTTCACGAGCTCCTGGTAGCCGTGCTCGTAGAACTGCTGCGGGTCGGTCTCCCAGACCGTCTTCAGGGCGTCGGCCAGCTCGGGGGCGGCGTCGCCCTCGATGAGGGTGACGCCGATGTACTCGCCGCTGGCCTCGGCGGGGTCCATCAGCTTGGTGATCTTCGTCATCCCCTTGGCGGGGTCGACGACGACCTTCATCTCCTCGTCGGCCAGGGACTTCACGGTGTCCAGGGCGAGGATGATCTTCTTGCCCTCGCCGCGGGCGGCGAGCAGCGTCTTCTCGACGGAGACCGGGTGCACGGTGTCGCCGTTGGCGAGGATCACGCCGTCCTTGAGGGCGTCACGGCCGCACCACAGGGAGTAGGCGTTGTTCCACTCCTCGGCCTTGTCGTTGTCGATGAGGGTGAGCTCGAGGCCGTACTTCGCCTCCAGCGCCGCCTTGCGCTCGTACACGGCCTCCTTGCGGTAGCCGACGATGATCGCGACCTCGGTGAGGCCGATCTCGGCGAAGTTGCCGAGGGTGAGGTCGAGAACCGTCGGTTCGCCCTCTATGCCCGCGGGGCCCACCGGCACCAGAGCCTTCGGGAGGCTGTCGGTGTAGGGGCGCAGACGCCGTCCGGCGCCGGCCGCCAGCACGAGGCCGATCATGCGGGTTCTCCTTCATCGTGTACGGCGGGTGCGCCGCCCTTGTGGGCGGTCACCCAGAAGCGGATGCTCTCGACGAGCACCACCAGGGCCACGGCCACGGCGAGGGCCGTGAGCGCGACCGTGAACTGCGCCGCGGTGAGCACCGCGGCGAGGAGGGTGACGAGCAGGGTCCGTCCTTCGTGCCCCCCGATGGTGCGCACCAGCCAGGCGGGGGGCGCGCCGGCGCCACCGCGGATGCGGTACACCGTGTCGTAGTGATGGTAGGCGACGGCCGCCACCAGGCCGAAAGCCGCAGGAAGGGCCCCGTTCACGTCCGCTCTGGCTGCCAGGACCAGGACGGTGCAGTACTCGGCCACCCGGAAGAACGGGGGGATCAGCCAGTCGAGGGCGCCCTTGAGGGGGTGCGAGACGGCTTCGGCCGACAGCAGGACGTAGAGCCCCGCGAGCAGGACCACCTGCCAGGCGGGACCCCAGAGCCAGGCCGCCAGCACCACGGCGATCGCGCCGGCGGCGGCGCTGAGCGGCGCGGCCCTGCGCACCGGGCTCGGCAGGTGGCGGGCGATCAGCTCGGCGAGCGGTCCGCTGTCCGCGAGGTCGGCCAGCGCCCGGGCCGCCCGGTCCGTCCGGCGGGCCCTGCGCGTCAGCGACCGCAGCACCCGCCCCGCCGTCGTGTACGTCGCCGCGAACGCGCACCCGATGAGCAGGGCGTAGAAGGTGATCCGGGGCGTCGTGGCCGCCGTCAGGATCGCGATCATCGCCCAGCGCTCACCGATCGGCAGCACGATCATCCGGCGGACCCACACCGTCCAGCCGACGCTGTCCAGCTTGTCGGAGAGGGCGGCGGTGGGACTGGTGTTGGCGGTGGCGTCGTGGTTGGCCTCGTTGAAGGAGAAGTCGACGACGTGGCGGCAGGTCTGCAGGATCATCGCGCCGAGCGCGAGGGCCCATACGTCGTCGCCGCCGCGGGCCGCTCCCAGTGCCAACCCCGCGTAGTAGGCGTACTCCTTGGCCCGGTCGAAGGTGGCGTCCAGCCAGGCGCCGAGCGTGGAGTACTGCAGGGAGTAGCGGGCGAGCTGGCCGTCGGTGCAGTCGAGCACGAACGAGAGGATCAGCAGCAGGCCGGCCGCGACGAACCCGCCGCGGGTGCCGGTGGCCGCGCAGCCCGCCGCGATCAGAGCGGTGATCAGGGACGCGGTGGTGACCTGGTTCGGGGTCAGGCCCCGGCGGGCGCACCAGCGGGCGATGTAGCGCGAGTAGGGGCTGATGCAGAAGGTCGTGAAGAAGCCGTCGCGGGCCTTCACCGCCGACTTCAGGCGTATGGCCTCGTCGTCGACGGAGGCGACGGACTGCCGGGCCTCGTTGCGGGCCTGCGGGTCGGCCGGGACCGCGGCGACGAGGCTGCCGAGCTCGGGACGGTGGACGTCGGTGCCCTCGGTGGCGAGGGCGGTGGCGACGCGGTCGGCGAGGCTGTCGACGTCCACGACGCTCGACTTCGCTCGCGCGGGGGCGCCCCCGTCGGCCGTGCCGCCGCCGGCGGACGTCTCGCGGGCCACGGCGCGGGTGAGCGCCTGCCGTCCCGCGGGCTGGGCGGTGACGGCGCCGGGGATCGCGGCGAGCGGGAAGCGGGGGTCGGTCAGGCCCAGACGCAGGGCGTGCGGATGCCCGACGAAGCGGGCGTCGACCAGGGCGACGCGCTGGTCACCGGGGACCTGGGCGAGAAGGGTCTCGGCGTCGGCCGGGTCCGAGGCGATCCGGACGTCGTAGCCGAGGGACCGCAGATCGCCCTCGATCGACGATCCGGGGACCGGCTGACCGGTGAGGATGGCGGTCGGCAACCGAACTCACTCCCTGGGTGCCGGCGTGCTGGCGCCGGTCATGTGCATGGTGGCGGCGCCCCTTGCCGGTGGCGTCCGGGCGGCGTGTCGGCAGAGGCTATCGGATGACGGGAAGCCGACGTTCACCGGCCGTTCGGCGTGAGGATCGACGTGGTTCGCCCGGTGCTTCGCCGCGATCATCATCGGGGATCGCGGGGGCCGCCCACAAACCCGCCCGGACATAGCGGGGCACCGGGGGCATTGCGGGAGGCCGCCGTGGGTCGACATAGGGTGGGCCACCATGACATGGCTGATCACAGGCGGGGCCGGCTACATCGGAGCACATGTGGCGCGGGCCATGACGGACGCCGGGGAGCGGGTCCTCGCCCTGGACGACCTCTCGGCCGGGTACCCGGCGCGGCTGCCGGCCGAGGTGCCGCTGGTGCGCGGCTCGTCCCTGGACGGCGACCTGATCAAGAGGGTCTTCGCCGAGCACGGGGTGACCGGTGTGGTGCATCTCGCGGCCCGTAAGCAGGTGGCGGAGTCGGTGGCGCAGCCCACCCGCTACTACCGGGAGAACGTGGGCGGTCTCGCCACGCTCCTGGACGCGGTCGCGGAGGCCGGGATCCGGCGCCTGCTGTTCTCGTCGTCCGCCGCCGTGTACGGCAACCCGGATGTGGACCTCATCACGGAGCGGACCCCGTGCGCACCGGTGAACCCGTACGGCGAGACCAAACTGGCCGGGGAGTGGCTGGTGCGGGCGGCGGGGCAGGCGCACGGCATCGCGACGGTGTGCCTGCGCTACTTCAACGTGGCGGGCGCCGCGGCGCCCGAGCTCGCGGACACCGGCGTCTTCAACATCGTGCCCATGGTCTTCGACCGGCTCACCCGCGACGAGGCGCCGCGGATCTTCGGCGACGACTACCCGACGCCGGACGGCACCTGCGTCCGTGACTACATCCATGTCGCCGACCTCGCCGAGGCGCATCTGGCGGCGGCCCGGCGCCTGTCCGCGGCGGACGCGGGCGGCGACCTCACGCTGAACATCGGCAGCGGTGCGGGGGTCTCCGTCCGCGAGCTGATCGGCGTGATCGGTGAGGTGACCGGCGACCGGCGGCCTCCCGTGGTGGAGGGGCGCCGGCCCGGGGACGCGCCGCGCGCGGTCGCCTCGGCCGAGCTGGCCGCCCGGGAGCTCGGGTGGACGGCCCGGCGCGGGGTACGCGACATGGTCGAGTCGGCGTGGGCCGGCTGGCGGCACCACCACGGCGGCTGAGCGGCCCCGGCCGGGTGCGCGGCGCTGACCTGCGGAACGTTTCCGCAGGTCACGGCACATGACAACGGTATTCAACGCCGCGTTGCCGGATACCCCCTACCCGTAGTTGACTGTCACCCCGGACGGACGGTTGCGATCGTCGTACGACCAGAAGGGCGGCTTCCCATGGGGGCTGGGCACGATCACGGGCACGCGCACGCGCCCCCGACCGGTACGGCGGCCGCCGCCTACCGGGGACGGCTGCGGGTCGCGCTGGCGATCACACTCGCCGTCATGGTGGTGCAGATCGTCGGCGGCGTGGCCGCGGACTCGCTGGCCCTGGTCGCGGACGCGGCGCACATGGCGACGGACGCGGTGGGCCTCGGGATGGCGCTGCTCGCGATCCACTTCGCGAACCGGCCGGCGAGCACGACGCGCACCTTCGGCTACGCCCGCGCGGAGATCCTCGCCGCCCTCGCCAACTGCCTGCTGCTGCTCGGCGTCGGCGGGTACGTCCTGTACGAGGCCGTCGAGCGGTTCTTCACGCCGGCGGACACCGAGGGCGGCCTGATGATCGTGTTCGGCGCGGTCGGCCTGGTCGCCAACCTGATCTCGCTGTCCCTGCTGATGCGGGGCCAGAAGGAGAGCCTGAACGTGCGCGGCGCGTTCCTGGAGGTGGCGGCGGACACCCTCGGCTCGCTGACGGTGATCGTCTCCGCCGCGGTGATCCTCGGCACCGGCTGGCGGGCCGCCGACCCGATCGCCTCGCTGGTCATCGGCGTGATGATCGTGCCGCGCACCCTCAAGCTGCTGCGCGAGACCCTCGACGTCCTGCTGGAGTCGGCGCCGAAGGGGGTCGACATGGACGCGGTGCGGGCCCACATCCTCGCCGTGGACGGCGTCGAGAACGTCCACGATCTGCACGCGTGGACGATCACCTCAGGGATGCCGGTGCTGTCCGCCCACGTGGTGGTGCGCTCCGACGTCCTGAACGCCATCGGCCACGAGAAGGTGCTGCACGAACTCCAGGGCTGCCTCGGCCACCACTTCGACGTGGAGCACTGCACCTTCCAGCTGGAGCCGGCCGGCCACGCGCCGCACGAGAACCGGCTCTGTCACTGACCCGGCAGGAACAGGCGTACGGTCGGACAAGACGCCCGTACGAACGTGGGTACAGCGATCCGGTGGTCCCCCCGGCGTCCCCGTGCCGCGGCGCCCCGGCGGGCGGTTCCCCACCCGCCGCGCCGGGCACGATCACTTGCCGGGAGTGCCGGATTCGTACGGCAGACTTGGGGCGCAACACCGATGTGAAGGATGGGTATGCCGATCACACCTGCCACCTCGACGCAGAGTCCGTCGAAGGGCGCCGCTGACGCGATTCTGCTGGAACTGGTCGACGAGAACGGTGTGACGATCGGCACCGCGGAGAAGCTCGCCGCCCATCAGCCGCCCGGGCAGCTGCATCGCGCGTTCTCCGTGTTCCTCTTCGACGAGCGGGGCCGGCTGCTGCTCCAGCGGCGCGCGCTCGGCAAGTACCACTCCCCCGGCGTCTGGTCCAACACCTGCTGCGGCCACCCCTACCCCGGGGAGGCCCCCTTCACGGCCGCGGCCCGGCGCACGTTCGAGGAGCTCGGCGTCTCCCCCTCGCTGATGGCGGAGGCCGGCACGGTCCGCTACAACCACCCGGACCCCGACTCGGGCCTGGTGGAGCAGGAGTACAACCATCTCTTCGTCGGCCTGGTGCAGGCCGCACCGCGGCCTGACCCGGAGGAGGTCGGCGACACCGCGTTCGTCACGGCGGCCGAGCTGGCCGAGCGGCACGCGAAGGACCCGTTCTCGTCCTGGTTCATGACCGTGCTGGACGCGGCCCGCCCCGCCGTCCGCGAGCTGACTGGCCCGTCGGCCGGCTGGTGAGTCCCCCGCAGGCCGCCCGGGGCCCGGCCTAGAGGTACGGGTCCCGGACCGGTTCGAGCGGGACGGCGGCCCAGATCACCTTCCCGCCGCTCGCCGTGTGCTCGACGTCGCAGACGCCGCCCGCCTCCCGGGTGATCTCGCGGACCAGGAGCAGCCCCCGGCCCCCGGTCTGCCCGTAGTCGGCCTCCAGGGCCGTCGGCCGGTAGGGGTGGTTGTCCTCGACGGACACCCGCAGCCACTCCGCGCCGACGGCGACCTCCACGGCGAGCATCGGTGACAGCAGCGCCGCGTGCCGTACGGCGTTCGTCACCAGCTCCGAGACGATCAGCAGCAGCCCTTGGACCAGGTCGTCCGGGACCGGTACGCCCTGGCGGTACAGCAGGTCCCGCACGGCGTGCCGTGCCTGCGGGACGGATGCCTCCACGGCGGGGGCGGTGAACCGCCAGACGCCTTCGTACGGCAGTGGGTCCGGCGGCCGCGTGTCCAGGGAGTCCTCCGCGCCGCCCACTGGGCGTGGGCCGGACCCGCGCCCGTGGTTGTCCATCGTCCGGTCGCCACCCTTGCGCTCGATTGTCACCACACGTCGAGTGTTGGGAACGCATCGGTCCGGACCGGAGTACTGAACAGAAGTCAGCAGGTATCGAGCGATTATGACCGTTGGCGTATGACACGGTCAGATGTGGGACCACTGTTGACCCGCCGGATGCCGACTTGGCGAACTATTCGGGTTGTACGGGTTTGGGTGAGTGTGGAGCACGGGCGATCTCCCCGGCGGTGGACCCTCTCCGGAGGCCCGCCCGGCGCCGGCGGATAGCATCCGCCGCATGGAGCCCCAGCTGCTGCACCGCGTCGCCGACGCGGTCGCCACCGTCGTCGTCCACCACCCGGCCAAGCGCAACGCGATGACGGCCGCGATGTGGCGGGCGCTGCCCCCGCTGCTCGACACGCTGGCCGCCGACCCGGCCGTCCGGGCGCTGGTGCTGACCGGCGAGGGCGGGACCTTCTGCGCGGGCGCCGACATCTCGACACTGCGGGGGTCCCCGCGGGAGGCGCAGGAGCTGGCCGTGGCCGCCGAGGAGGCCCTGGCGGCCTTCCCGAAGCCGACGCTGGCGGCGATCCGCGGGCACTGCGTGGGCGGTGGCGCCCAGCTGGCGGCGGCGTGCGATCTGCGGTTCGCGCAGGAGGGCGCGCTGTTCGGGGTGACGCCCGCGAAGCTCGGGATCGTCTACCCGGCGTCCTCCACCCGGCGGCTGGTGTCGCTGGTGGGTCCGGCCACCGCCAAGTACCTCCTGTTCTCCGGCGAGTTGATCGACGCGGAGCGTGCGCTGCGCACGGGCCTGGTGGACGAGGTGCTGCCCGAGGGCGAACTGGACAAGCGGGTCGGGGAGTTCACCCGCGTCCTGGCGTCGCGGTCGCTGCTGACGCAGGCCGCCGCCAAGGAGTTCGCGAACGGCCGCACCGACCGCGACGGCCACTGGGCGCAGCGGGCGCGCGAGAGCGGCGACACCGCGGAGGGGGTCGCCGCCTTCCTGGAGCGCAGGCAGCCCCGTTTCACCTGGACCGTGTCTACACGAGGGTGAACCGGCTGCCGGTGCGGAACTCCTCCACGAGGTGCGCGGGCGCCTTGAGCGGCGAGCCCGCGTCGTAGGGCGGCCGCGGGTCGTACTCGGTCAGCAGCTGGACGGCCTGGGCGTGCTCGTCGCCGGCGATCCGGCCCACCAGGGTGAGCGCCATGTCGATCCCGGCGGAGACGCCGGCCGCGGTGACGTACTTGCCGTCCGTGACGACCCGGTCGGCGGTGGGCTCGGCGCCGTACTGCGGCAGGAAGTCCAGGGTCAGCCAGTGCGAGGCGGCACGGCGGTCCCTGAGCAGGCCGGCGGCGGCCAGGAGCAGCGAGCCGGAGCAGACCGAGGTCGTCCAGGCGGTCGTGGCGTCGGCGGTCCGGAGCCAGTCCAGCAGGGTCTCGTTCTCGATCTCGGTGAACGTCCCGGGGCCGCCGGGCACCACGACGACGTCGGGGTGCGGTACGTCGGCCAGGGAGCGGTCGGCCACGAGGGTGAGGAAGCCGGTGTCGGCGCGGACCGGTCCGGCGGTCTCGGCGACGAAGTCGACCCGCGCGTCCGGGATGCGGCTCAGCGCCTCGTAGGGGCCGACGACGTCGAGGGCGGTGAAGCGGTCGTACAGGACCATGGCGATCCGCATGGTGTTCCTTTCGGGTCGGACGGGGGTCAGGGCGTGGACGCCGGGCGGAAGCGGCGGCGGTACTCGGCCGGGGACACGCCGAGGGTGCGCACGAAGGCGCGGCGCATCGCCTCGGGGGTGCCGTAGCCGCTGGACCGGGAGATCTCCTCGACACCGCCGGTGGTGTCCTCCAGCAGGCGGCGGGCGTGTTCGAGGCGGACCCGGTCGACGTAGCGGCCGGGGGTCGTGCCGGTCTCGTGCTGGAAGGCGCGGGCGAAGTGGCGCGGGGAGAGGCCGGCGCGGGCGGCGAGCGCCTCCACCGCGAGGTCGGCCTCGGGGTGCTCGGTGATCCAGCGCTGCACGTCACGCAGCGGCTCGCGCCGCGCGGTCTGGGCGGCGAGCTGGGCGGCGAGCTGGGCGCTGAACTGGGCCTGGTTGCCGGGCCTGCGCAGTAAGACGACGAGGTGGCGGGCGATCCCGAGCGCGATGTCCCGGCCGAGGTCCTCCTCGACCAGGGCGAGGGCGAGGTCGATGCCGGAGGTCACGCCGGCGGAGGTGGACACCTGCCCGTCGCGCACGTAGATGGGGTCGGGCTCGACCGCGACCTCCGGGTGGTCGCGCGCCAGCTTGCCGCAGTACGCCCAGTGGGTCGTGGCGCGGCGCCCGTCCAGGAGCCCGGCGCCGGCCAGCAGCAGGGAGCCGGTGCAGACGGAGACGAGGCGTTCGGCGCCGCGGGCGTGGGCGCGCAGCCAGTCGGTGAGGGCCGGGTCCGGTTCGCGGGTGCCCCGGCCGCCCGGGACGACGAGGGTGTGCGCGTCGAGCCGGTCGCCGAGCGCCCGGTCCGGTACGAGGGTCAGGCCGCCGGAGGTGCGGACGGGGCCGCCGTCCAGGGAGGCCGTGCGGATGCGGTAGGAGCCCGGACGGTAGGTCTCGGCCCCGGCGAAGACCTCCAGCGGACCGCTGACGTCCAGGCTCAGGACGCCGTCGAAGAGCACGAAGAGAACGGTTCGCTGGGCCATGCCTTCGATTCTTCGGGGCCCGACGGACGGCCGCAATGACGGGTACCCCACCTTTCCTGCCATCGCCGGCGCACCCCCCTGGCGGCGTACCAAGCGGTTGGTAACCTCGGGCCATGACTACTGCCGCCCTGGAGCCCCGTGCCGGCCGCCGCTGCCACACCATGCTCAACTCCCTGCACGCGACCCTGTACTTCGCGCCCGAGACGGGCGAGGAGCTGGGCGCTCTCGGGATCACGCATCCCAAGGCCGTCAACTTCGCGGTGCGGGCGGCCGCGATGGGCCCGGTCGGCGCGGGCGCGGTGACGGCGGCGTTCTACAACTACAAGCACGAGGCGGTGGCCCGGCACGTCCCCGCGGTCTGGTCGGTCGCCTCGCCCGAGGCCGTTCTCGCGGCCCGCGCGCGTGCGGTGGACCGGACGCTGCGCCGGCTGCTCGGCGAGGAGGCGGTGGCGTCGGCGGAGATCGCCGAGGCGGCCCGGCTCGCCCTCCGCGCCACCGAGGGGTGCTCCCGCGGCGCCCGGCCGCTGTACTCGGCGTACGCGGACCTGCCCGTGCCCGAACAGCCGCACCTCGCGTACTTCCACGCGACGACGCTGCTACGCGAGCACCGGGGCGACGGACATCTGGCCGTCCTGATGGCGGCGGAGCTGGACGGTCTGGAGGCCGTGGTCACCCACACCGCGACCGGCAAGGGCATGACCCCGAAGTGGGTGTTCGCGACCCGCGGCTGGTCCCAGGAGGACTGGGACGCCGCCCGCGGCCGGCTGCGCGAGCGCGGCCTGCTGGACGAGACCGGCGAGCTGACGCCCGAGGGGGTCGCCCTGCGCAAGGAGATCGAGGCCGAGACGGACCGCCTCGACACGGCGCCGTACCGGCGACTCGGGGCGGAGGGTGTGGCACGGCTGACGGAGCTGGGCGCCGGGTTCGCGCGCACGGCGGCCATGGCCGGCGCGTTCCCGGCGGATCTGCTCGGCAAGGCCTGAGAAGCAGCCGGCCCCGCGCACGCCCCGCCGTGCATGACGTCACCCGCGCGCGGTACCCGTGCGGGTGACGGCCGACCGGCGGCCGTCGAGAAGAGGTGAACGACGTGTTCCGTGCCATCGCAGATGTCCTGCGCCAGATCGGCGGCGCCGTCGCCACCGTGGTGACACTGCCGTTCCGGGCGATCGCCCGGCTGTTCGGCGGGGCGTCGAGCAGCACCCGCGGCCGCTCGGCCTGATCCCACCCGCCACGACGGGCCCGGGCCCGCCCTGATCCCCGGTTGTCGGCGCCACCTGCCACAATTGCCGCGCAACCTCAGTCAGAAGGCGGGACGGGATCGTGACGACACCCCTCGTAGGGTCCATCGAAGGCAGGATCGCCGCGGAGCTCGGCGTACGGGAGCGGCAGGTGAAGGCTGCCGTGGAGCTGCTCGACGGCGGCTCGACGGTGCCTTTCATCGCCCGCTACCGCAAGGAGGCGACCGAGACCCTCGACGACGCGCAGCTGCGCACGATCGAGGAGCGGCTGCGCTATCTGCGGGAGCTGGAGGAGCGGCGCACGGCGATCCTCGACTCGGTGCGCGAGCAGGGCAAGCTGACCGAGGAGCTGGAGGCGCGGATCCGCGGCGCCGAGACCAAGGCCCGGCTCGAGGACATCTACCTGCCGTTCAAGCCCAAGCGCAGGACCAAGGCGCAGATCGCCCGGGAGGCCGGTCTGGAGCCGCTGGCGGAAGGGCTGCTCGGCGACCCGACGGTCGAGCCGCTCGCCGCCGCGTCCGCGTTCGTGGACGCCGGCAAGGGGGTGGCCGATCCGCAGGCCGCCCTGGACGGCGCCCGGGCCATCCTGACGGAGCGCTTCTCCGAGGACGCCGACCTGATCGGCGAGCTGCGGGAGCGCATGTGGGTGCGCGGGCGCCTGGTGGCCAAGGTGCGGGAGGGCAAGGAGGAGGCCGGCGCCAAGTTCGCCGACTACTTCGACTTCGCGGAGCCGTTCACCGAGTTGCCCTCGCACCGCGTCCTGGCGATGCTCCGAGGCGAGAAGGAGGAGGTCCTCGACCTCGTCCTGGAGCCGGAGGAGCCGACCGACGGCCCGTCCTCGTACGAGGGGATGATCGCGCACCGGTTCCGGATCGCCGACCGCGGCCGTCCCGCCGACAAATGGCTGCTGGACACGGTCCGCTGGGCCTGGCGCACCCGCGTCCTCGTCCACCTCGGCATCGACCTGCGGCTGCGGCTGCGGACGGCCGCCGAGGACGAGGCCGTCGGCGTGTTCGCCGCCAACCTCCGCGACCTGCTGCTGGCCGCCCCGGCCGGCACCCGGGCGACGCTGGGTCTCGACCCCGGCTTCCGCACCGGCGTCAAGGTCGCCGTCGTGGACGCCACCGGCAAGGTCGTCGCCACCGACGTCATCCACCCGCACGTCCCGGCCAACCGCTGGGACGAGGCCGTCGCCAAGCTGGCCCGGCTGGCGAAGGAGCACGCGGTCGAGCTCATCGCGATCGGCAACGGCACGGCTTCCCGCGAGACCGACAAGCTCGCCGGTGAGCTGATCAGCCGCCACCCGGAGCTGAAGCTCACCAAGGTGATGGTGTCCGAGGCCGGCGCCTCCGTGTACTCGGCCTCCGCCTTCGCCTCGCAGGAACTGCCCGACATGGATGTGTCGCTGCGCGGCGCGGTGTCGATCGCCCGCCGGCTGCAGGACCCGCTGGCCGAGCTGGTGAAGATCGACCCGAAGTCGATCGGCGTAGGCCAGTACCAGCACGACCTGTCCGAGGTGAAACTCTCGCGCTCGCTGGACGCGGTGGTCGAGGACTGTGTGAACGGCGTGGGCGTGGACGTCAACACGGCGTCGGCGCCGCTGCTCGCGCGCGTCTCCGGCATCACCTCCGGTCTCGCCGAGAACATCGTGTCCCACCGGGACGCCAACGGCCCCTTCACCTCTCGCGGGCAGCTGAAGAAGGTGGCGCGGCTCGGCCCGAAGGCCTACGAGCAGTGCGCGGGCTTCCTGCGCATCCGCGACGCCGACGACCCGCTGGACGCGTCCAGCGTCCACCCCGAGGCGTACCCGGTGGTGCGGCGGATCGTGAAGACGTCGGGCCAGGACGTGGCCGCGCTGATCGGCAACACCGGGGTGCTGCGCTCGCTGCGGCCCGACGACTTCGTGGACGAGACGTTCGGTCTGCCGACGGTGACGGACATCTTCAAGGAGCTGGAGAAGCCCGGCCGTGACCCGCGCCCGGCCTTCCGGACGGCGACCTTCAAGGAGGGCGTCGAGAAGATCTCCGACCTGTCCTCGGGGATGATCCTGGAGGGTGTCGTCACGAACGTGGCGGCATTCGGGGCGTTCATCGACATCGGCGTCCACCAGGACGGTCTCGCGCATGTCTCCGCGCTGTCGAAGACGTTCGTGAAGGACCCCCGGGACGTGGTGAAGCCCGGCGACATCGTCAAGGTGAAGGTCGTCGACGTGGACATCCCGCGCAAGCGGATCTCGCTGACGCTCCGGCTGGACGACGAGGCCGCCCCGCAGGACCGCCAGGGCGGCGGCGAGCGACGCCAGCGGGGCGGACGTCCGCCGCAGCAGCGTCAGCGCCAGGGCGGCGGCCAGGGCGGCGGCCGGGGCGGCCAGGGCGGCAACTCCCGCCAGGCAGCGGCCCCGGCGAACAGCGCGATGGCGGACGCCCTGCGCAAGGCGGGCCTGCTCGACGGGAAGAACGGCAAGCGCTGACCGGCGTGGTCCGGGGCGGGCGGGACTCGGATCCCATTTGACCGAGATCTCGACCTTCCGGAAGCTCTTGCTGA
>NZ_JBEYXR010000037.1:24574-57404 GCF_040645135.1 Streptomyces sp. NPDC046859 | reverse complement strand
TCCCGGCACAGCGCGAAGAAACAGGAAGCCACGGAATCCCCACCGGAAACCGTGCCGCATAGCGGCACAGCAACCGGTCAGGAAGGCCAGAATCCTCGAGCTTCAGCCCGAGGTGCAAGTCAATCGTCCCAGGCCTCGATGACGATCTGCCGGGAGATCTTCCCGTCGCGCAGCGTGATCATCGACTCGGACATCACGCGCACGCCGTCCGCGTACGCACAGGACTCGCTGTAGGCGGCGTTGTCGCCCTGGACCACGCACCCCTCCAGCGTGTGCGTCATGTCCCGGCTGTAGACGTCGGTGAGCATGCCGCCGATCTCGTCGCGTCCCCGCAGCACCTTGGGGCTGCTGGGCTGCGCGTTGCGGTTGACCAGCCGGATCTCCGCGTCGTCGGTGTACAGCGACAGAAGGAGGTCCGGGGTGTCGCCCTCCACGGCCCGGCGCAGGGTGTCGGTGTCGAACGAGGGGGTGGTGCCGGTGCCCATGCTGACCTCCTTCGAGACCCGCGGCACGACGGGAAGGGCGGCCGCCGAGGCCTCTGCCTCGAGCGTCCTCCGCCCGGCGGGACGGGGCAAGCCCGGTCGCGCGCGCTCCGCCTGACGGGTGACCGGGGTGCGGGGGCCGTGTCCGGCCGCGGCCCGCCCGCGTTGCGCCGGGCATGAAGTCGACACGACGTATCGCAGCCGCCGTCGGCCTGGCCGCCGGTCTCACCGGTCTCGCCGCACCGCTGGCGGACGCGGCCCCGATGCCCGGACCGGACGCCGGCCTGCCCACCGCGGTGACCACGCTCGACTCCCTCGCGGTGAGCGGTGCCCCCGCCGACCGCCAGGGCCGGATGCCCCGCCCGTCCGAGCAGCTCACCCGCCTCGACCAGCTCAAGGAGCTGAGCCGGGCGAACCGGCCGCAGGGTTTCCGCCCGGTCGACACCCCGGTCACCCGGATGCTGCCCGCGCTGTAGGCCGCACCGCATCCCCGCCGAAGGGCCGCCCCCGCCGGGGCGGCCCTTCGCGCGTGGTCAGCCTGCCGTCGCCAGGAACTGCGTCGCCGCGAGTTCCGCGTACAGCGGGTCGGCCGTCACCAGCTCGCGGTGGGTGCCGACCGCGCGGACCCGGCCCGCGTCCATCACCACGATCCGGTCGGCCGTCGTCACCGTGGACAGGCGGTGCGCCACCACCAGGACCGTCGTGGTCCGCGCCACGTCGGCGACGGTGTCCCGCAACGCGGCCTCGTTCACCGCGTCCAGCTGCGAGGTGGCCTCGTCCAGGAGCAGCAGCCGGGGGCGGCGCAGCAAGGCACGGGCGATGGCCACCCGTTGCCGCTCACCACCCGACAGCTTGGTGCCCCGGTGCCCGACCAGCGTCTCCAGACCGTCGGGCAGCCGCGCCACCAGACCGTCGAGCCGGGTCGTCTTCACCACCCGGGCGAGGTCGGCGTCGTCCGCGTCGGGGTTGCCGAGCAGCAGGTTGGCCCGCAGGGAGCCCGACAGGACGGGCGCGTCCTGCTCGACGTAGCCGATCGCCGACCGCAGTCGCGGCAGCTCCCAGTCCGCGAGGTCCCGGCCGTCGAGCGTGATGGTCCCGGACTCCGGGTCGTAGAACCGCTCGATGAGGGAGAACACCGTCGTCTTTCCCGCGCCGGACGGGCCGACGAACGCGGTCATTCCCTGCGCCGGTACGGCGAACGTCACCCCGTGGTGGACGTAGGGCGACTCCTCGGAGTACCGGAAGCGCACGCCGTCGAAGGCCAGCGCGGCGGGCTCGGCGCCGGGGGCGGGCAACGGGGCGGGGGCGGCGGCCGGTTCGGCGGGCAGGCTCAGCGCCTCCTGGATCCGCGCGAGCGCCGCCGAGCCCGTCTGGTACTGCGTGATCGCGCCGACGACCCCTTGGATCGGCGACATCAGATAGAAGACGTACAGCAGGAACGCCACCAGGGTGCCCACGTCGATCGCGCCGGTCGCCACCCGGGCCCCGCCCACCGCGAGCACCGTGATGAACGCGATCTGCAGCGCGAGCCCGGCCGTGTTGCCCGCCGCGGCCGACCACTTGGCGGCCCGCACGCTCTGCCGCCAGGACTCCTCGGCGGCCTCGTGCAGCGTCCGCTCCTCGCGGTGCTCGGCACCGGACGCCTTGACCGTGCGCAGCGCGCCCAGGATGCGCTCCAGCGACGCCCCCATCACGCCGACCGCGTCCTGCGCCTGCCGGCTGGCCCGGTTGATGCGCGGCACGATGACCCCGAGGATCGTCCCGGCGGCGAGGATCACGGCCAGGGTGACCGCGAGCAGCACGGGGTCCACCACACCCATGAGCGCGAGCGTCGCCACCAGCGTGAGCCCGCCGGTGCCCAGACCCACCAAGGAGTCCGTCGTCACCTCGCGCAGCAGAGTCGTGTCCGAGGTGATCCGTGCCATCAGATCGCCCGGCTCGGTACGGTCGACGGCGGTGACGCGCAGCCGCAGCAGATACGACGACAGGGCGCGCCGCGCGCCGAGCACCACCGACTCGGCGGTGCGGCGCAGCACGTACGAACCCAGCGCTCCCACCGCCGCGTTCGCCACGACCAGGGCCGACATGAGCAGCAACGCCCCGGTGATGGCGCGGTCGTGGGACAGGTCGTCGATCAACGCCCGTGCCACCAGCGGCAGGAGCAGACCGGTGGCGCCGGTGACAAGGGAGAGCAGGGCGCCCGTGAGCAGGGCCCAGCGGTGCGGGCGGACGTACCCCAGCAGCAGGCGCCAGGTGGGCGGCGCGCTCTCGGTCTCGGCGATGCTCACGAGGCTCCTCGGCGGTCGGACGGAGCCCTCAGGCTACGTCCGCCCGCCCGGCCCTGGGTCCCTCCGGTCGGCGTCATGGCCGTGACTCCCCGCCTCGCCGACGGCGAGGGCGGTGGGGGGGCGCGTTCACGGAAGAGGGGATACCTGCAGCAAGGGAGTAGAATACCCCTAGGGGTATGAGGAGGAGTGAGCGTGGAGCTTCGGTTCGAGGGCGATGACCTGAAGTCGGTGCTGAACCGCCTGCGCCGGGCGCAGGGGCAGATCGCCGGCGTGATCAAGATGATCGAGGAGGGCCGCGACTGCGAGGACGTGGTCACCCAGCTCGCCGCCGCCTCCCGCGCCCTCGACCGGGCCGGTTTCGCGATCATCGCGACGGGCCTCCAGCAGTGTCTGACCGACGTCGAGAAGGGCCGCGCGGACGGCGAGACGGCGGAGCGGACGAAGGCCCGGCTGGAGAAGCTGTTCCTCTCGCTCGCGTAGGGCGCGTTCCGGGAGTGCGGACCGGCTCGTGGCTCCCGTCCTTCCGAACCTGGGCCGACTGCCTCCGGGGGCGCGCGACCGCGGCGACAGAGATACCGGTAGGGGTGTTCTCAGCAGTCGGAACGCGTGGGAACGGACCCCCCTCTGTGCCGTTACCGATCAGTCACACCTAGGGTCAGAACAGGACGCACAGCCGCAGAGGAAGGGTGGAGCACATGGCGCAGGAAGTACGCGGCGTGATCGCGGCGGGCAAGGACGAGCCGGTGCGGGTGGAGACGATCGTGGTGCCCGACCCCGGACCGGGCGAGGCCGTCGTCCAGATCCAGGCCTGCGGTGTCTGTCATACCGACCTCCACTACAAGCAGGGCGGCATCAGCGACGACTACCCCTTCCTGCTCGGCCACGAGGCCGCCGGGATCGTCGAGTCGGTCGGCGACGGCGTCACCGACGTCGCGCCCGGCGACTTCGTGATCCTCAACTGGCGCGCGGTGTGCGGCCAGTGCCGGGCCTGTCTGCGCGGACGCCCCTGGTACTGCTTCGACACGCGCAACGCGCGGCAGAAGATGACCCTCGCCGCCACCGGCCAGGAGCTCTCCCCGGCCCTGGGCATCGGCGCCTTCGCGGAGAAGACCCTGGTGGCGTCCGGGCAGTGCACCAAGGTGGACCCGGCGGTCAGCCCGCAGGTCGCGGGGCTGCTGGGCTGCGGGGTGATGGCGGGCATCGGCGCCGCCATCAACACCGGGAACGTCGGCCTGGGCGACAGCGTCGCCGTCATCGGGTGCGGCGGCGTCGGGGACGCCGCGATCGCCGGGTCGCGACTCGCCGGGGCCGCGAAGATCATCGCCGTCGACATCGACGACCGCAAGCTGGCCAAGGCCCGCGAGATGGGCGCCACCCACACGGTCAACTCCCGTGAGACCGACCCGGTCGAGGCGATCCGCGAACTCACCGGCGGCTTCGGCGCCGACGTCGTCATCGAGGCCGTCGGCCGCCCCGAGACCTACCAGCAGGCCTTCTACGCCCGCGACCTCGCCGGCACGGTCGTCCTGGTCGGCGTCCCGACCCCCGAGATGAAACTCGAACTGCCGCTGCTGGACGTCTTCGGCCGAGGCGGCGCGCTCAAGTCGTCCTGGTACGGCGACTGCCTGCCCTCCCGCGACTTCCCGGCGCTGATCGACCTGCACCTCCAGGGCCGCCTGGACCTCGGCGCCTTCGTCACCGAGACGATCGGGCTCACCGACGTGGAGAAGGCGTTCGAGCGGATGCACCACGGCGACGTGCTGCGCTCGGTGGTGGTCTTCTGATGACCGCCCGCATCGAACGCCTTGTCACCTCGGGCCAGTTCACCCTCGACGGCGGCACCTGGGACGTCGACAACAACGTCTGGCTCGTCGGCGACGACCACGAGGTGGTCGTCATCGACGCCGCGCACGACGCCGACGCCATCGCCGAGGCCGTCGGCGGCCGGCGCCTCGCCGGGATCGTGTGCACCCACGCCCACAACGACCACATCGACGCCGCGCCCGCCCTGGCCGACCGCACCGGCGCGACGATCTGGCTGCACCCCGACGACACACCCCTGTGGAAGCTGACCCACCCGGACCGCGACCCGGACGCCCACCTCCAGGACGGCCAGGTCATCGAGGTGGCCGGCGCCGACCTCACGGTCCTGCACACGCCGGGCCACGCACCGGGCGCCGTCTGCCTGTACGACCCCGGGCTCGGCGTCGTCTTCACCGGGGACACCCTCTTCCAGGGCGGCCCCGGCGCCACCGGCCGGTCCTACTCCCACTTCCCGACGATCATCGACTCGATCCGCGACCGGCTGCTCGCCCTCCCGCCCGAGACGAAGGTCCTCACCGGCCACGGCGAGGCGACCACCATCGGCGCCGAGGCACCGCACCTGCAGGAGTGGATCGACCGGGGCCACTGACCCCCGACCGGGTGAGCCCGGAAAAGGCCCGGAGAAACACGACAGAAGATGTCCGGCTTCCCCGGCACCCTCGGAACCCACAGCACTTCAGGGGCCATGGGAGGCCGGACATGTCACACCCGCTCGAGGGCAAGGTCGCACTGGTCGCCGGGGCGACCCGGGGAGCCGGACGCGGCATCGCCGTGGAACTCGGCGCCGCCGGGGCCACCGTCTACGTCACCGGACGCAGCACCCGCGCCCGGCGCTCCGAGTACGACCGCCCCGAGACGATCGAGGACACCGCCGACCTGGTCACCCGGGCCGGCGGCCACGGCATCGCCGTGCCCACCGATCACCTCGACCCGGCGCAGGTCCGCGCTCTCGTGGACCGCGTCACCCAGGAGCAGGGGCGGCTCGACGTCCTCGTGAACGACATCTGGGGCGGCGAGAAGCTCTTCGCCTGGGACAGCCCCGTCTGGGAGCACGACCTCGACGACGGCCTGCGGCTGCTCCGCCTCGCCGTCGACACCCACGCCATCACCAGCCACCACGCGCTGCCGCTGCTCCTGCGCCGGCCCGGCGGACTGGTCGTCGAGATGACCGACGGCACCGCCGACTACAACCGCGACCACTACCGCGCCTCCTTCTTCTACGACCTCGCCAAGACGGCCGTACTGCGCATGGCCTTCTCCCTCGGCCAGGAACTCGGCACGCGCGGCGCCACCGCCGTCGCCCTCACCCCCGGCTGGCTGCGCTCGGAGATGATGCTGGACACCTTCGGGGTACGCGAGGACAACTGGCGCGACGCCCTGGAGCGCGTGCCGCACTTCGCCATCTCCGAGACCCCGCGCTACGTCGGCCGGGCCGTCGCCGCCCTCGCCGCCGATCCGGACGTGGCCCGCTTCAACGGGCGGTCCCTGTCCAGCGGGCAGCTCGCCCGCGTCTACGGCTTCACCGACCTCGACGGCAGCCGCCCCGACGCCTGGCGCTATCTGCCCGAGGTGCAGGACGCCGGTAAACCGGCGGACACCACGGGCTACCGCTGAGGCGGCACCGGATCGGGCGCGGCGAGCGGCCGGCGCGGAGTGCCCCGGCGGCAGTCCCGGATCGTCGCGGACGGCCGCCTCCGCCGGCAGCGGCCCGGTCTCCCAGGAGCGCGGGGAGTCGCCGAAGGAACGCGGACATGTGCGTACGCCATCTGCCGCGTTGATCGTTCCGCCAGTACCGTGTGCGTCCATGACGGACACCACGCGCTTCGCCGACCACGCGGTCCTGGTCACCGGTGCCGCCCGCGGCATCGGGGCCGCGGTCGCGCGCCGCCTCGCCGAGGAGGGCGCCCGCGTCCTGCTGACCGACCGCGACGGACCCGAGGTCGAGGAGACCGCGGCCCGGCTGCGCGGCCTCGGCCACACCGCCCGGTCGCTGGCCTGCGACGTCGCCGACCGCTCCGCCGTCGAGGCGGCCGTCGCCGAGGCCGTGGACGCCTTCGGCGCGCTCGACGTCCTCGTGAACTGCGCCGCCTCCTGCAGCCCGGACACCCCGCTGTTCGACGACGACCCGGACGAGGCCTGGGACCGCGACCTCGACATCACCCTCACCGGCACGTACCGCTGCTGCCGGGCCGCCCTGCCGCACCTGGCCGCCTCCGGCCGGGGCGCCATCGTCAGCATCGGCTCGGTCAACGGCCTCCAGGACTTCGGCAACCACGCCTACAGCGCCGCCAAGGCGGGGCTGGGCTCGCTCACCCGCACCCTCGCCGGCCACGCCGCCGCCCGGGGGGTCCGCGTCAACCTGGTGACACCCGGCACGGTGCGCACGTCGGCCTGGGAGGGACGGGACGCCGACCTGGAGGCGGTCCGCCCGCTGTACCCGCTGGGCCGCGTCGGGGAGCCCGAGGACATCGCCGCCGCCGTCGCCTTCCTGGCGTCGCGCGACGCGGTCTGGATCACCGGCACCACCCTCGTCGTGGACGGCGGCCTCACCGCGGTGAACAGCGGTTTCCGGGCGGCGGTGGGCCGCCGGGACGACGCCTGAGACCGTCCGGGCACCGACCGTAACCTCACCGTTCGGTCACGACCCGGTCCGCGCCACAACCGAACCCGCCCCCGATGTGTCTATGCAGCAGAAGTCCACGAACACACACGTCAGGGAAGGGCCCGGCCATGGGGGACACACGCAGACGGCGCGCCGTCGCACTCGGCATCACCGGCGGACTGGTCGCACCGCTCTCGCTCACGCTCGGCGCCGCTCCGGCGCAGGCCGCGACGGGCTGCACCACGCAGACCGGCCCCTACCAGAAGCAGGTGGAGAAGTTCCTCGGCCGGCCGGTCGACGGGAAGCAGTCCACCGCCGACTGCACGGCCATCAAGGCCTTCCAGACCAAGCACGGCATCAGCCCCAACGCCGGCTACGCCGGTCCCGTCACCTGGGGCGTGATGGACCTCATGAACAAGCAGAAGGCCGTCGGGACGAACCCGAACAAGGACGGCAAGTGCCCCGTCAACAAGGGTCGTATCGCCTGCGTGAACCTCACGCTCCAGCTCAGCTGGGTCCAGGACGGCAAGAAGCTCGTGTACGGCCCGGTCCCGGTCCGCACCGGCCGTGACGGCTACGAGACCCGCACCGGTCTGAAGAAGATCTACTGGCGGCACATCGACCACGTGTCGAGCCTCTACAACGTGCCGATGCCGTACTCCCAGTTCTTCGACGGCGGCCAGGCCTTCCACTCGGTCGGCGTCAGCATGTGGAACCCGCCGGGCTCGCACGGCTGCGTCAACATGACGAAGACCGACGCGAAGAAGTACTGGTCGCTGCTGAAGAACGGCGACGACGTCTACGTGTACGGCCGCAAGCCGGGCACCTGAGTCAGGACAGGCACCCGGCCCGCGGGCCGGTGACGCCCGGGGCGTCACGCCTCGGGCGCGTCCCCGAGGTCCGGGATGTCCAGCCGGACCCCGCCCTGCCGCGCCGACTCGTGCGCAATGATGCCCGGCAGGGTGTAGCGGGCGGCCACCCACGCGTTCACCGACGGCAGGCCGCGGGAGTTCACCGCGGTCACGAAGTCGTCGACGAGGAAGTGGTGGCTGCCCTCGTGCCCATTGTGCAGGTGGTCGAACTCCCGCGGCAGCCGGGACCGGTCGTGCACCGGCGCCGACCCGGAGGTGAAGGCGGCCCGCAGCTCCGGAGCGATGTGCTGGAGCGAGGGGTCGTCGGGGGACAGGGTCTGCTTGGGCTCGAGGAGCTCGCTGATGTCCTTGACGCCCTTCTTGTCCTGCCACAGGGCGACGGTGGCCAGCTGCTCCATGCTCGCCTCGGTCCCGAAGAACCGGAAGCGTGACTCCCTGATGTGCGACGGGTAGCCGACCCGCCGGAACTCGTTGGTGCGGAACGAACCGCCGCCCGCCACCTCGAACAGCGCGGTGGCGTTGGAGAAGTCGTTGTCGAACTGGCTGACCGACCGGTCGAAGACGCCGTCGCCCCGGTCGTCCAGCACCCCGATCGCCGACACGCTCACCGCGTGCGTCCGCCACGCGCCCAGCACACCGCCCACCGAGTGCGTCGGGTACAGCAGCGGGGGATAGGAGGCGGTCGCCTTCCAGTTCTCGCCGCCGCTGTACTGGTAGGCCTCGTAGAACCCGAGGTCCATGTCGTGGACGTAGTCGCCCTCGGCGTAGAACAGGCGCCCGAAGGCGCCCTCGGCGATCTGGTTGCGGGCGTGCACGGTCGCCGGGTTGTACTCGCTGGTCTCGCCCATCATGTACGTCAGCCCGGTCGCCTTGACCGCGTCGACGATCGCCGCGATCTCCTCCGTGGTGATCGCCATGGGGACGGCGGAGTAGACGTGCTTGCCGGCGTTCAGGCCCTGGATGACCAGCGGGCCGTGGGTCCAGCGCTGGGTGAAGATCGCGACCGCGTCCACGGCCTTCGACTCCAGCATCGCCTCGTACGACGGGAAGGTGCCGGCCAGTCCCTGCGCGCCGGCGAGCCGCTCGGCCCGCTCGGGCAGCAGATCGGTGACGTACACGTCGCTGACACCGGGGTGGGCCTGGAACAGCGTGGCGAACTGGCCGGAGAACTGGCCGGCGCCGACGATGCCGAGGGAGAACGTCATGGAGTGGGTGCCTTTCACTGGCCGAGGATGAGGTTGATCTGGTCGTTGGTCCTGGTCAGGCCGCTCACGGGGGCGTCGTTGGCGTAGACGTCCTGCATGGCGGGACGGATCAGGGCGTACACGTCCGCCGCGTAGTCGGTGATCGGGAAGGAGAAGGTCGCGGAGTCCCTCTTGTCGGTGACCGGTTCGGTGAAGGCGGACACGTCGATGCCCTTCCTGCGGTACGCGGCCACTGCGGCGGCCGTGCCGTCGGGGGTGGCGGGGAAGACGATGCCGTAGCGGCCGACGGTCCTCTGGCACTCGTTCGAGGCCAGGTACCGCACCCACTTCTTGGCGCCCTCCTTGTTGCGGGCGTTGCGGGTGATCGAGTCGGCGAGGCCGTTCATCATGGTGGCGCGCTTGCCGGTCGGGCCGACCGGCGTGGGCGCGGTGCCGACGTCGAGGCCCTCGGCGCCGTAGTAGCTGGAGATCATCCAGGCGCCGTCGAACGCGGTCGCCGCCTTGCCGGAGGCGACCTGGGCGGTGGCCGGGTTGGCGCCGTCGGTGTAGTCGGTGAACGGCGCGAGATAGCCCTTCCTCGCGAGGCCGAAGTACCAGTCGATCACCGACTGGAACGTCTCGTCGCCGTACCGGTACTCGGTGCCCCAGCGGGCCTTGTCGGTGTAGCGCCAGCCCGCGGAGGCGGCGAACGGGCTCCAGGTGGTCTGCCCGTCGGCGTCACCGGCGCCGCCGGTCGCCATGCCGTACACCGCGACGTGGCGCTTGTCGAAGCCCTTCTCGTCGCCGCGCACGCCGTTGCGGTCGACGGTCAGGTGCGCGATGGCCTTCTCGAAGGTGCCGCCGTCCGCGGGGTTCCAGTCCAGGCTGTTGAGCTCGTCCGTGCCGAGCCCGGCCTCCTCGACCATCTTCCGGTTGTAGAAGAGGGCGACGGTGTCCCAGTCCTTGGGCGCGCCGTAGCGACGGCCGTCCTGGCCGCGCCAGTTGGCGGCGAGGCCCGGCTGGTAGGCGGAGTCGTCCAGGCCCAGGTCGTCCAGCGGTTCGAGGACCTTCAGATCGGCGAACTGGCCGAACTTCTGGATGTGGTCGGTGAAGACGTCCGGTTCGGTGCCGGCGATGAAGCTCGCGGTGAGCTTGGTCCAGTAGTCGGCCCAGCCCATCTGGGTGATCTTCACCTTCAGGCCCGGGTTCCGCTTCTCGAAGTCCTTCGCGCACGCCTGGTAGGCGGGCAGCTGGTTGGCGTCCCAGAGCCAGTACGTCACGGTGTTCCCGCCCGCCCCGGCCGAGCCGCCCTGGCCGCAGCCGGCGGTCAGGGACAGGACGAGCGCCCCGGTCAGCGCCGCGGCCGTCCGTGTGTGAACTCGCATCCCTGTCCCCTTACTTGATGCCGGTGAAGCTGATGGAACCGACGATGCGGCGTGCGAAGCAGCCGAACAGCACGAGCATCGGAAGGGCGGCGATCAGCGTGGCCGCCATCAGGCCGGACCAGTCGTAGCCGGTCTGCGGGGTCTGCGCCCGGAAGACGGCCAGCGCCACGGTGAGCACGCGCGAACTGTCGCTGTAGGACACCATCAGCGGCCAGAAGTAGTCGTTCCAGGCGGTGATGTACGTCAGCAGGCCCAGGGTGAGCAGGGGCGTGGACGCCATCGGCAGCATCAGCCGGAAGAAGATGCGCACCTTGCCCGCGCCGTCCAGCAGGGCGGCCTCCTCCACCTCCCGGGGCACGTTCAGGAAGAACTGCCGCAGGAAGAACACCGCGAACGGCGTCATGAACATCGTCGGCAGGGCCACGCCCAGCAGGCTGTCCACCAGCCCGAGTTGCTTGATGAGGACGAAGTTGGGCAGCAGCGTGAAGATCGCCGGCACCATCAGCCCGGCCAGGAACAGCCCGAACACCGCCTCCCGGCCGCGCCAGCGGAGCCGGGCGAAGGCGTAGGCGGCCATGGCGGAGAAGAAGATCTGGCAGACGGTGATCAACGTCGAGACGATCACCGAGTTGACCAGATAGCGCCAGAACCGCAGTCCGCCGCCCGAGCCGCCCTGGGCGATCGCCTCCTCGGCCGACTGCAGTCCGAGGGCCCGCTCGAAGCCGCCCGTGGTCGCGCCGGCCGGGAGGACGTCGCCGGGATGGGCGGCGAGCGCGTCGTTCGAGGACAGCGCGGTGCGCAGGATCCAGTAGAACGGCAGCAGGGTGATGAGCACGATCGCGGCCATCACCGCCCAGGCGAGGGCCCGTCCGGGAGTGATCCGGCGCCGTACGCGCCGCAGGGTCGTGGTGTCCGCCACGGCAGCCATGTCGGTGTCTCCCTTCCCTCAGCCGAGGTCGCTCTGGCCGGCCCGGGTGAGCCGGTACTGGAGGACCGTGATGGCGCTCAGCACGACCAGCAGGGCCACCGACATCGCCGAGGCGTACCCGAACTGGAAGCGGCCGAAGGCGGCGCCGTAGATGTAGTACTGCAGGACGTTGGTGGCGTTGGCGGGTCCGCCCGCGGTCGTCACCGCGACGGTGTCGAACACCTGGAAGGAACCGATCACCGTCATGATCAGGACGACCGCGAGGACGGGGCGCAGCAGCGGCATCGTGATCCTCCAGAACATCCGCCACTCGCTCGCGCCGTCCACCTTCGCGGCCTCGTACATGTCGCTCGGGATGGCCATGAGGCCGGCGAACAGCAGCAGCGCGGTGTAGCCGACGTGCCGCCACACGTTGACGAGGGCGATGGTGGGGACGGCCCAGGTCTCGTCGGCGAGGAACGGGACACGGTTGAACCCGAGGCCCGCGATGATCTCGTTGCCGATGCCGAGCTGGGTGTCGAGGATCCAGAGCCAGACGATGCCCGCGACGACGTTGGACATCAGGTACGGCGTGAGCACGATCCCGCGCAGCACCGCCGACTGGGTCAGCCGCTGCAGCAGGACGGCGATGACGAGCGCCGAGACCGTCTGCACGCCGATGTTGACGACCACGTACTCGACGGTCACCCCCATCGAGTCCCAGAAGATCGGGTCGTGGACCATTCGCACGTAGTTGTCCAGGCCCACCCACTCCGCCGGGGTGAGCAGATTGAAGCGGGTGAAGCTCAGGTAGACGCCCCGCAGCGTGGGCCAGAGCAGGAAGACCATGAATCCCAGCAGGGCCGGGGCGATGAAGACGGCGGCGAGCCGCCCGTCCCCATGCTCCTCGCGGGCCGCCGCCCGCCGTGCCGTTCTCCGGTCCGTCCCGGCCCCCGTGGCGTCGCCCAGGGGCAGACGCGACGGGGGACTGCTGGAGGCGATGGTCATCGGGAGACTCCCTCGTCTGCGGCTCGTCCTCGGGCACTTACTTTTGTGGCGGAAGAATCGGGCCGTCAAGGGGTCGGCCATCAACTTCTTTTCGGCGGAGTAATGGCCATAGACTGACCTCGTTGCTTTCGTGGAGAAAAAAATTATGGATGTGGGAGTCTGACGACCATGACCGCAGCAGTCGACAGCTGGCGTCCGCTCAGCCCCGGTGAACGGGCGGTGGCGATCGAGGTGCTCCTCGCCGGGCCCCTGTCCCGGACCGAGCTGGCCCGCCGGCTCGACCTGTCCGCGGGCAGCGTCACCCGGCTGACCAAGCCGCTGATCGAGACGGGCCTGCTCGTGGAGGTGCCCGAGGCCGGCGAGGTGCTGGAGACCCGCCAGGGCCGCCCCTCCCAGCCGCTGGACGTCGTCGCCGAGTCCCGCTCCTTCCTCGGGTTCAAGATCACCGAGGACATGGTCTACGGCGTCGTCACCACGCTGCGCAGCGACATCGTCGCCCGCCACGACCGCCCCCTCACCACCCACGACCCCGCCGAGGTCGTCGACCTGCTGGGGGAGATGTCCGAGGAACTCGCCGCCGGTCACCCCCGGCTCGCCGGGGTCGGCATCGGCGTGGGCGGCCTCGTGGAGAACCGCTCCGTCGTCGGCGAGTCCCCGTTCCTGGGCTGGCGCGATGTGCCGCTCGCCCAACTCGTCGCGCGGCGCACCGGGTTGCCGGTCGTCGTGGAGAACGACGTCGCCGCCCTGGTCGAGGCCGAGACCTGGTTCGGCGCGGGGCGCGGCCTCGACCGGTTCGTGGTCCTGACCATCGGCGCCGGGATCGGCTACGGCCTGGTGCTGGGTGGCCGGCGCGTCCCGTACGCCGAGGAGGACCGGGGATTCGGCCGGCACTGGATCCTCGACCCGCACGGCCCGCTCACCCCCGACGGGGCGCGCGGCAGCGCGGTCTCCCTGCTGACCATCCCGAACATCCGCTACCAGGTGCGGGCGGCCACCGGCCGGGACCACACCTGGGAGGAGATCCTGGACGCGGCCGCCGCGGGCGAGCCGATGGCCGCCCGGGTGATCGAGGAGGCGGCCCGGGCCCTCGGCACCCTGAACGCGCAGATCGCCAACTTCGTCCTGCCGCAGAAGATCCTGCTCGCCGGCGAGGGCGTGGGCCTGATGGAGGTGGCGGGGGACACTGTGACGAGGACCATGCGGGCCCAGCGGCACCCGCTGGCGGCGCCCATCGCCCTGGAGACCAAGGTGTCCGACTTCCACGACTGGGCCCGTGGCGCGGCCGTTCTCGCCATCCAGGTACTGGTGTTGGGGACCGCCGACCGCTGAACCCGGCGCAGGGGTGCGAGCGACGACGTGATCAGCGTTACGGTCCGATATGTCCGCCTTGGGTGCGCTTACTCACAGCGCCTTCACCTGCGGGATCGTATGCTTCACAACATGTCCACCACTGTTGAATTCGCCTCCGCCAGATCGGCTGACGAGGTCAACGAGGAGATCCGGGCGCTGTGGCGCCGGGCGGGCGGGACACTGAGCGTCGAGCAGCGCGAGGAGTACCAGCGCCTCGTCATGGAGTGGGCCACCGTGGCCCCCCAGTCGGCCAAGGCGGCCTGACCGCCCGGCCCCGGCGGGCCCCCCGCATCTCCTCGCGGCCCGCCCCGCCCCCCGTGGGCGGCCCCGCCGACTCCTCGTCAGCCCCAGGTCGCCGAGTAGTGGCGCCGGTAGTCCCGGCGGTCCTGCTCGGCCCGGATGAACCGGGTCGCCACCAGGGCGACGATGCTCCCCGCGACGACCAGCAGACCCGGGCCCACGTTGTTCGGGTCCGCCAGCCGCGCCAGCAGCGTGACGGCCTGCTCGCCGCTCACCGGCACCGACGACCCCGGCGACGCGTCGCCCGGCGCCGCCGCGCCCTGCGACGGTGACGGCGCGGGCGCCGCGCCCTTCTTCCCGCCCTGGTCCGACACCAGCAACTGCACGTCCAGCGCGGCCAGCGCCTTCGTCACCGGCTGGAAGTACGTCGTCCCGCCGGCCTGGCAGTCACCGCTGCCGCCCGACGTCACACCGAGCGCCACCCCCTCGGAGAACATCGGCCCGCCGCTGTCCCCGGGCTCCGCACACACGTTCGTCTCGATGAGCCCGGTCACCGTCCCCTCCGGGTAGTTCACGGTGGCGTTGAGCGCCGTCACCTCGCCCTCGCGGAGCCCGCTCGTGCTGCCGCTGCGGAAGACGCGCTGCCCGACGGCCGGATCGGCGGCGCCCGTGATGCGCACGCCCTTGCCACCACCGATCGACACGACGTCGGGGGTGGCGCCGGGGTCGCCGGCCGAGTACTGGATCAACGAGTAGTCGGCGCCGGGGAAGTTCTGCCGCTCGGTCCGCCCGATCTGGTCGGTGCCCGAACTGTCGGCGAACCACACCGAGCCGTCCGGCCCGCAGTGCCCGGCGGTCAGGATGAAGAAGCGCCGCCCGTCCGTGACGTTGAACCCGGCCGAGCAGCGCCCGGCCGTCGACAGCAGCGGCTGCGCGCCGTTGATCCGGGTCGTGAAGGTGCCCTCGGTGCGTTCCATGCGGACGAAGCCGCCGATGTCCTCGGCGACGTCCGTCATCCGCGACCAGTCGCCGGCGGAGACGGTGCTGTCGCCGCGTACGACGACCTGGTTGGCGCGGTAGTCCACCACCCAGGCGGTGCCGGCCACGCGGGGCGCCGAACGCAGCGTCTCGGTCGCCGACCTCAGCTCGTCCATGCCGTGCTCGACCATCTTGGGCTTCATGCCCGCCCCGCTGACCGCGGCGGCCGCCTCCTCGTCGGTGACCGCGACGACCGGCTTGCCGTCGGCGCCGATCCAGCTGCCCGCCGTACGGGACGCGCCCAGACGGGCGACCAGCTCACCGCCGGGCCCCGGAGTGGCGGACTCCGCGAAGGTCCGCGGGACGGCGGAGGGATCGGGGGGCTCGCTCGCCACGGCGCGTGTGACCATCGTCCCCCCGAGGAGGAGTCCGCCGACGGCCGCCAGCCGTGTCACCCGCCGGACGAGACGTCGTCGTGCGTGCCTCATGCATGGCTCCCGAACCAGGTACAGCGCGGCGGCAACGCCGCGGGGCCCTCCCGGAGTTGAGCACCCGCCGCTTCATACGCACCCGGACGCCGCCGCGTTCACCGCTCCGGTGATCCCGTCGCGGAGACCGCCGCCTGCACCGCGGCCGTGGACGACACGTCGCTCGACCGGCTCGCAGCGGGCAAGTACCTGCTCGTCACCAGCTGTCGAAGGAACGGCACCGGGGTGCCCACGCCGGTCCGGGTGGTGCGGGACGGCGACGCACTCGGCGTGTGGACGGCCGTCGGCTCCTGGAAGGTCAGGCGCATCCGGGCCGGTGCCGACGTCCTGGTCGGCCCGTGCGACATGCGGGGGGCGGCCGACCGGCGACCAGGTCCCGGCGACCGCCGGGCTCTGCGACGAGGCGACCAGCGCCCACTGTCGCCGGCTCATCGCCCGCAAGTACGGGATCACCGGCCGCCTCACACTGCTCGGCAGCCGGCTCCGCAGAGGTGTGCAGGGCACCGTCGGCGTGCGGATCACGCCGGGTCCGGTGCCGGAGTCCGGTCAGGTCCAGGCGCGGTAGGGCTCGTCGACCAGCTGGAACACCGGCTCGCCGCGCACCGGGTCCTTCGCGGTGGACAGCCGGACCCGGTCCCCGCTGTGGACGCCGATGGGCGGACCCATGACCCGGCCGCGCACGACGAACCCCTCGGCCATCTCGATGAGGGAGACATTGCGCGCGGCGGGGGTGTTGCGGTGCACCACGGTGGAGTGGCGGACCGTGCCCACGCCCTCGCTGCGCTCGGTGCGCAACTCACTGCCCTGGCACACCGGGCACAGCAGCCGGTGGTACGTCGCGGTGCCGCACCAGGTGCAGCGCTGGTAGCGGAGGGCGTCCCCGTCCGTCTGTGTCGCGTCGAGCACGCCGGTCCCGGAGCCGGTGATCCGGCCGGCCACGCTGCCTGAGTGGTGGTACACGCTGCTCAACTCCCTGCGCTCGACCGGAATTCCGCGTGCGCGGAGACCCGAGCACGCCCGTGCGCCGTTCGCGGTGCGACCGTGCACGGCATCAGCGTATGGCACTGAGTGCCACGCGTAAAGGCACTGCGTTCCCTGGATTTCGGGAAGGTTGCGGGGGTCGTGCGGACGGTGCCGGTCAGCCGCGCCCGAGCGCGGTCTCGAGCTCCTGGACGACCCGCCACAGGGGTGCGTCGCGGCGGGACACGACCACGACCACGTCGCCGTCGGCCTCGGCGGCGGCCCGCGACGGCGCGGGGGCGTCCGCGTACGTCGACAGCACGTACCCGAGGGCCCGGTCCACCTCGGCGCCCGCGTCGCCCTGCCCGTCCGACCTCAGCCACGCGCGGAGCGCGTTGTTGTGCGCGGCGACCACGGCGGCGGCGATCACGTCCGCCCGCAGCGTCCCCTCGCGCCGGCCGGCGAACCGCGCCCTCAGATAGTCGGCCAGCGCCCGCTCGTACCTCCACACCACCGACAACTCGTAGGCCCGCAGCCCCGGCACCCGCTTGGTGAGCCGGTAGCGCTGCACGGAGAAGGTGGGGTTCTCCGCGTACATGCCCAGCACCAGGCGGGCCGCGTCGCACACCCGGCGCACCGGCTCATGGGAGTCGTCGCTCGCGGCGAGGAAGGCCTCCATGTCGGCCAGGCACCGCTCGTGGTCCGGGAAGACCACGTCCTCCTTGGACGGGAAGTACCGGAAGAACGACCGCCGTCCGACGCCGGCCAGCGCCACGATGTCGTCGACCGTCGTCTGCTCGTACCCCCGCTCCAGGAACAGCCGGAAGGCCGCCGCGACCAGGGCGTCCCGCATCGGGGGCTTCTCACCGCGGCCCGGCGCGGCGCTCGTGGAGCTCATGGACGCGAACGTAGCACCCGAACCCGCCTGACATGGCACTCAGTGCACCAGATGGAGGGAACTGAGTGCCCTCCCGGCGGTTCCGCACGGCCGTCCGGAGGGCCCGCGCGGGCGATCGATGAGTTTCACGCCGGCCGGCGGTCGACACTCGTGACAGCGGACCACTCCGGGAGGTACCCCATGGCAGGCGACGGCTTCACCACATGTCTCTGGTTCGACGGCCAGGCCGAGGAGGCGGCCCGTTTCTACACCTCCGTCTTCGAGAACTCGACCCTCGGCCGCGTCACGCCCTACCCGGAGGGGGCGGCGCAGCCCGCCGGGAGCGTGATGACGGTCGAGTTCACGATCGACGGCCGGAAGTTCGTCGCGCTCAACGGCGGACCGCAGTTCACGTTCAGCGAGGCGACCTCCTTCATGATCTCCTGCGAGACCCAGGAGGAGATCGACCACTACTGGGACCGGCTCACCGAGAACGGCGGCCGGCCGGGTCCGTGCGGCTGGCTCAAGGACCGGTTCGGAGTGTCCTGGCAGGTCAACCCGGCACGGCTGCAGGACATGGTCGCCGATCCGGACCCCGAGAAGGCCGCCCGGGTCACCAAGGCGTTCATGGCGATGGGCAAGTTCGACATCGCCGCCCTGGAGCGGGCCTACGCCGGCGAGTGACCCCGGCTCACGGGTTCGCGCGCAGGGTCCGGGTGATCTCCCGGGTGATCCGCAGGATGCCGGGGGAGCGGACGGGGCACGGTCTCGGCTTCGTGGTCGTCGGCGCCAGACAGAAGTGCAGAGGGTCGTCGTCACGGTGCAGGGCCGTCCGGTCCCGGCCCGGCTCCGTGCAGTACGGCGGGTGGCCCCGCTCGAACGGCGTGCACGGCAGATACCGGACCCACGTGTACCGCGCCCCGGCCGCGCTCACCGACGCACCCGCGTCGGACACCAGGTCGCCGGAGGCGGCCGCCCGCCGCTCGTAGAGGTCGTTGACGCGCCGGACGCGGTCGGGGGTGACCGGGTCCGGCCCCTGGAGGACCCAGACGATCCGGGCGCCGCCGTACGCGGCGGTGATCTGCTCGCCGAGCCGCTCCAGGTCGGCCGAGTAGCGCGCGAAGTACGTCCGCGGGGACGCGTCATGGGTGATCCCGGCCATGCACGGCGTGTAGCCCCAGGCGTTGCCCCAGAACTGGAGGACCACGAAGTCCGGCCGCAGCCGCCGCACCAGCGCCGCCGCCTTGTCCGCCGCCGGCACCAGGGACCGGGCGCCGGTGCCCTCCAGGTAGTCGCACGGCGTGGTCCCCGAGTACGGGGCGCTGGAGTAGACGGCCCCCAACTCGCGGCGCAGTTCCCGCCCGAGGACCCGTTGCGCCTCCATGGCCAGGGAGTCGCCCAGGTACAGCACCCCGGGCGGCTTCGCGGGTCGGGGTCTCGCGCGGGGCGGGACGCGGGGCGAGGAGGGCGCCGGCTGATCGGTGGTGGCGGACGCGGCCGGCACCTCGGACGGCGCGCTCGCGGGCCGCGACGCCGGATCACCGCAGGCCCCGAGCAGCGCGGCACCCAGCACGACCCCCACGCACCACAGTCTGCGCATACGGCGGCTCCCGCCCCGGACGCCGGAATGGGCCCCCAGGCAAGCACAGCGGTGCCCGATACGGAAGCCCCCGACCGGCCACCGCACACAGGCCGGTGACGAACCGTCAGAAGTCGTTCACCAGCACCGCCGCTCCGTCGAAACCCCCTGCCTTCAGGTCCCGCAGCGCCTCGTCCGCCCGCGACATCGGGTACGGGTGGGTGGTCGCGCGGACTCCGTGCTCGGCGGCCAGAGCCAGGAACTCACGGGCGTCCTCACGGGTGTTGGCGGTGACGCTGCGCACCTGCCGCTCGTAGAAGAGGTCCCGCTCGTAGTTCAGCGCCGGGATGTCGCTGAGGTGGATGCCCGCGATCGCCAGGGTGCCGCCCCGGTCCAGGGCCCGCAGCGCGACCGGCACGAGGTCGCCGACGGGGGCGAACAGGATCGCGCTGTCCAGCGGCTCGGGCGGCATCGCGTACGCGTCCCCGGCCGAGGCGGCCCCCAGCTCCAGCGCCAGCCGCCGCGCCGCCGTCCCGCGCGTGAGGACGTGCACGGTGGCGCCCTCCGCCAGCGCCAGCTGCGCGCACAGATGCGCGCTGCCCCCGAAGCCGTACAGTCCGAGCCGGCCGCCCGGCGGCAGCGCTGACCGCCGCAGCGCGCGGTAACCGATGATCCCGGCGCACAGCAGCGGGGCGAGGCCCACGTCGTCCAGGCCGTCCGGCAGCCGGTGGGCGAACGCCGCCGGCACGGTGGTGTACGCGGCGTACCCGCCGTCCGCGTCCCAGCCCGTGTAGGAGGAGCCCGGGCACAGGTTCTCCGCGCCCCGCCGGCAGTACGGGCACGTCCCGTCGGTCCGCCGCAGCCAGGCCACCCCGACCCGCTCGCCGAGCCCGAAGCCGCGGACGGCCGCGCCGGCCCCGGCGACCTCGCCGACGACCTCGTGCCCCGGGGTGACACCCGGCCGGTGCACCGGGAGGTCGCCCTCGGCGACGTGCAGGTCCGTACGGCACACCCCGCACGTCCGGACCCGGACCAGCAGTTCGTCCTCGGCCGGTACCGGCACCGGTCTGCGCACCACCTGCAGCGGCCCGCCGTCGAGCGGCCCCGGCTCGGTCACCGACCACGCGCGCATCGTCCCGTCCGCCATGGTGGACCCCGTCCTCCGGCTCGTCGCCGGTCCCCTTCCAGTCTGGAACGGAACCCCGCGTTCGGCGCGCGGCCCGACGGCACCGTGGCTAGCGTGAGAAACCGGACCGTCCACGCAGCGGGAGCGCAGCCATGGCCGTGAAACCTGAGGGAACCCCCATCTGGGCCGACGCGATGTTCACCGACCTCGAAGGGGCCAAGAGCTTCTACGGGGACGTCCTCGGCTGGACGTTCGGCGAGTCGTCGTCCGAGTACGGCAACTACACCCAGGCGTACGCCCAGGGCAAGGCCGCCGCCGCGGTGGTGCCGCCGATGCCCGGCCAGGAGGGCCAGTCGCAGTGGTGCCTGTACCTGGCCGCCTCCGACGCCGCCGCGACCGCGGGCCGGATCCGGAAGAACGGCGGAGAGATCCTGATGGAGCCGATGGCGGTCGGCGACTTCGGCACCATGTGCCTGGCACGCGAACCCAGCGGGGCCGTCTTCGGCCTGTGGCAGCCCGGCACCCACGTCGGCTTCGAGACGTCGATGGAGGAGCCCGGCGCGTACTGCTGGGCCGAGGTCTTCACCCGCGAACCGGAGAGGACCGACGCCTTCTTCCCGGCCGTGTTCGGCTACGGCGCCCGGCAGATGGAGGGCGACGAGATGGACTTCCGGATCTTCACGATCGGTGACGACATGGTGCTCGGCCGGATGCGGATGACCGAGGAGTTCCCGCCGGAGATCCCCTCCTACATCAACCTCTACTTCACGGTGGAGAACTGCGACGACGCCGTCGCCCGCGCCACCAAGCAGGGCGCCGTGCTGCGGTTCGGCCCGATGACCTCGCCGTTCGGCCGCTTCGCCGCGCTGACCGACCCGCAGGGCGCCGACTTCTCGGTGATCGACGTCACCACGACCGAGGGGGACATGCCGACGACGACCCAGGTGTCCTGAGCGCCCCGTGCTCCTGCCCGGTGGCCCGTACCGGTACCGGGCGGGCCACCGGCCCATGGCATGATCGGACGCATGCGTGAACGTGTGGTGGCCGCGTGCGACGGGGCTTCGAAGGGGAACCCAGGGCCGGCCGCCTGGGCGTGGGTCGTCGCCGGTCCGGAGGAGGCACCGGACCGCTGGGAGGCGGGCCCGCTGGGCCGGGCCACCAACAACGTCGCGGAACTCACCGCCCTGGAGCGGCTGCTCGGCGCGACCGACGCGGACGTGCCGCTGGAGATCCGCATGGACTCGCAGTACGCCATGAAGGCCGTCACCACCTGGCTGCCCGGCTGGAAGCGCAACGGCTGGAAGACGTCCGCGGGCAAGCCGGTCGCCAACCAGGACCTCGTGGTGCGCATCGACGGCCTGCTCGACGGCCGGGACGTGGAGTTCCGCTACGTCCCCGCCCACCAGGTCGACGGCGACCCGCTCAACGACTTCGCCGACCGCGCCGCCAGCCAGGCCGCCGTCGCGCAGGAGCCGGCGGGCAGCGCACTCGGCTCGCCCGAGCCGCCGCCCTCCCCGGACGCCCCGCAGGCCAAGGCCCCGCGCCGCAAGGCCGCGCCCGCCCGCCGCAACGGCTCGGCCGCGCGCACGATCAAGGCCAAGTTCCCCGGCCGCTGCGTCTGCGGACGCGGCTACGCGGCGGGGGAGCAGATCGCCAAGAACACGCAGGGCTGGGGCCACCCGGACTGCCGCGACGCCGACGCCTGACCGGCCGGGCGTACGGCCCTCAGTCCGTGTCGAAGGCGTAGTGCGGGGTGTGGTCGAGCAGATCGGCCGGACGCGTGTCGTTCCAGGGCTTCATCGTCTCGTGCAGGTCGACCACGTCCGGTGTCCCGGCCGCCGGGAGGTAGCCGGACCCCGGATGCCGCCGCCGCCACTCGGCCCACAGCTTGTCGACATAGGCGTGGTGCAGCCAGAACACCGGGTCGTTGGGGGACGCCCCGGTCGCCATGTGCCCGCCGACCCAGAGTGGACCCGGTTGTGCAGGTTCGGGCCGCGCCAGCCCTCCAGATGGTTGCGGAACCCGTCGGACGCGCTGTTCCACGGCGCCGTGTCGTACGTCGGCACGGCGAGCACCGACTCGACCTCGGCCCGGGTGGGCAGCTCCCGCACGGCGGTCCCCAGCGAGCGGCGCAGGAACGTCCGGCCGTCCACGCGGACGCTGATCTGCCACGTGCCGGCCCCGGTGGCGAAGGGCCCGTCCATGACCTGACCGTCGCGGCCGCGCCCGGTGCCGCCGAGGAAGTCGGGCGCCCACAGCGAGGAACGCGGGGAGCGGTCCGCGGTCCAGTCCCAGTAGGGCAGCGCGACCGAGGCGTCCACCTCCTGCAGCGCGCGTTCGAACTCGAGCAGGAATCTGCGGTGCCAGGGCAGGAACGACGGTGAGCGGTGCCCGGTGCGCTCGCCGTGGTCGGTGTCCCCGAGGATGAAGGCGTTGTGGGTGGTGACGAACGCGTCGTAGCGCCCGGTGCGCTTCAGCTCCAGGACGGCGTCGACGAAGCGTCGCTTCTCGGCGGGCGTCAGGGCGGCCTGGTTCTTGCGGACGGTCATGTCTGCTGGTGCTCCACGGTGCGGGGGCGGCGGGTCAGTTGGCGGGGAAGGGCAGCAGGGCCGCGCCCCGCAGTTCGTCCACGGCGGCGCGGGCGGCGGCGCGCGGGGTGGGCACCGGGGCGTAGTGGCTGACGACGCTGATCCAGGTGCCGTCGGCGTTGCGCATCAGATGCAGCTCCACGCCGTCGACGAGCACGGTGTAGCCGGTGCCGTGGTGCGCGTGGGCGCCCGTCGCCGGACGGCCCTGTATCCGGCGGCCCCGGTAGACCTCGTCGAAGGGGGCGGGCACGTGCGGGTCGTGGTGTCCGGCCGCCGTCGCGGCGGTGGCGGGGGCGGCGAGGCCGGCCGCCGCGGTGGCGAGGGCCGCGGCGGTGGTGAGCGCCTGCCGTCTGCTGAGTGCGGGCATACGGATCTCCCGGGTGCGTTCGATGGTGCGTTCGGGTGGTGACTCCGTATGCCTATCGGGCCGGAGGAGAGCGGGAGAAACCGCGCGCCAGTGGTGGGGCCCGATCCGGACAAGTGCGCACATGTCATACAGGGTTGAATCAAGATGATCTTGCTCGCGGCGAGGCCTCTCGCGTGCGGAACGGGCAATTCCTTCTCTGCGGGCGTGCTTCGGCGGTGGTCCTTCGCGCGCGGCACCGGCAGCGGTGGGCTGTGTCACCCCGGGAATCTGGCGCGATCCGCGGGTGGTGCGGAATCGGGCGCGCCGCCTGCTACTCTGCGGTCCGAAATGACCATTTAGTGCATTTATAGGGGTGAGTGTGTGAAGGTCGCGTGCGTCGGCGGCGGACCCGCCGGGCTCTACCTGTCGATCCTGCTCAAGCTGCGGGACCCGTCCCATGACGTCACCGTCCACGAACGCAACCCGGAGGGCACCACCTACGGCTGGGGCGTCACCTACTGGCGCGGCCTGCTCGACCGGCTCCACGCGCACGACCCCGTGACCGCCCGCGCCATCGAGGCGAGCTCGGTCCGCTGGAACCAGGGCGTCGCCCACGTACGGGACCTGACGGCCCGCCAGCCCGGCGACGAGGGGCACGGCATCGGCCGGCACCGGCTGCTGGAGATCCTGGCCGGCCGCGCCCGCTCGCTCGGGGTCCACCTGGACTTCGAGCACGAGGTCACCCCGGACGCCCTGCCCGCCGCCGACCTGGTGGTGGCGGGCGACGGTGTGCGCAGCACCCTGCGCGGCCGGCACGCCGGCCACTTCGGCACGCAGATCACGATGGGCCGCAACCGCTACGTCTGGCTGGGCACCAGCAAGGTCTTCGACGCCTTCACCTTCGCCTTCGTGGAGACGGACCACGGCTGGATCTGGTGCTACGGCTACGGCTTCGGGCCCGAGGCCAGCACCTGCGTCGTCGAGTGCTCCCCCGAGACCTTCACCGGACTCGGCCTGCACCGCGCGAGCGAGGCCGACGGACTGGCCCTGCTGGAGAAGCTCTTCGCCGACGTCCTCGACGGGCACCCCCTGTACAGCCGCCCGTCCACCGCCGGCGCCCAGTGGCTGCACTTCCGCACCCTCACCAACCGCACCTGGTACCGCGGCAATCTCGTCCTGATCGGCGACGCCGCCCACACCACCCACTACTCCATCGGCGCGGGCACCACCCTCGCCCTGGAGGACGCCATGGCCCTCGCCGCCGCCCTGCACGAGGAGCCTTCGCTCCCAGGAGCCCTCGCCCGCTACGAGGACGAGCGCAGGCGGGCCCTGCTGTCCGTCCAGAGCGCCGCCCGCTACAGCGCCCTGTGGTACGAGAACCTCCCCCGGTACATGCAACTGCCCCCGCAGCAGATGTTCGCGCTCCTGGGCCAGCGCCACTCACCCCTGCTGCCCCATGTCCCGCCGCAGCTCTACTACCGGATCGACCGCGCCGCCGGGCAGGTGGAGACGCTGCGCCGGCTCAAGCGGTGGCTCGGCCCGAGAGTGGCGCGCACCGTGCAGGCCAGGGCCGGCCGGCCGTACTCGGAGGGGTCCGTTCCACGTACTTGAATCCTGAATGACACACTGACGCCATGGAACAGCGTGCATTCGACAGGGCGGGCCTTTCGGCGTCCGTCATCGGCCTCGGGACCTGGCAGCTCGGCGCGGACTGGGGAGACGTCGACGACCGGCAGGCCGAGGGTGTGCTGGAGGCGGCGGCCGAGTCGGGGGTGACCTTCTTCGACACGGCCGACGTGTACGGCGACGGACGCAGCGAGCAGACCATCGCCCGGTTCCTGCGCGACCGGCCCGGCCTGGACGTCCTCGTCGCCACCAAGATGGGCCGCCGCGTCGACCAGATCCCCGAGAACTACGTCCTGGACAACTTCCGCGCCTGGAACGACCGGTCGCGGCGCAACCTCGGCACGGACCGCATCGACCTGGTCCAGCTGCACTGCCCGCCGACCCCCGTCTACTCCACCGACGAGGTGTTCGACGCCCTGGACACCCTGGTGGCGGAGGAGCGCATCGCCCACTACGGCGTCAGCGTGGAGACCTGCGCCGAGGCCCTGACCGCGATCGCCCGGCCCCACGTGGCCAGCGTGCAGATCATCCTCAACGCCTTCCGGATGAAGCCCCTCCTGGAGGTGCTGCCGGCGGCCCGCGAGGCCGGCGTGGGCATCATCGTCCGCGTGCCCCTGGCCTCCGGCCTGCTGTCCGGCCGGTACACCAAGGACACCGTCTTCCCCGAGAACGACCACCGCACCTACAACCGGCACGGCGAGGCCTTCGACCAGGGCGAGACCTTCTCGGGCGTCGACTACGCCACCGGCGTCGAGGCCGCGGCCGAGTTCTCCGCGCTCGCCCCGCAGGGCTGGACCCCGGCCCAGCTGGCGCTGCGCTGGATCATCCAGCAGCCCGGCGTGACCACCGTCATCCCGGGCGCCCGCTCGCCCGAGCAGGCCCGCGCCAACGCGGCCGCCGCCGCGCTCCCGGACCTCTCCGAGGACACCCTCGCCGCGATCCGGGACCTCTACGACCGCCGGATCAAGGACCAGGTCGAGAGCCGCTGGTGAACCACGGGGCGGGGTGAGGGAGCAGGACCCCGTCCAGCGGGTACCCGCACAGCTGAGGGCGCGTCGCTCCAGGGCGCGCTTCTCCAGGACGCGGGAGGACACGGTGACGGACGCCGACGGCGGCACGAAGCGGCGCAGAGGACGCAACGAGACCGAGGAGGAGCGGGCCGACCGCATGTGGCTCGACCTCCTCCAGGAAGTACGCGTGGCCCAGATGGGCGTGCAGATCCTCTTCGGCTTCCTGCTGACCGTCGTGTTCACGCCGAAGTACGACGACCTGCGGTCCACCGACCAGTCGATCTACATCTTCACCGTGGCCGTGGGCGCCGCCGCCACCGGCGCCCTGATCGGCCCGGTGTCGCTGCACCGGCTGGTGTCCGGCCGCCGTATCAAACCCCAGGCGGTCGAGTGGGCCTCCCGGCTCACCCTGGTCGGCCTGGTCCTCCTCCTCGTCACCATGGCGTCCTCGCTGCTGCTGATCCTGCGGGTCGCCACGCACGACGACTACGTCCCCTGGCTCGTCACCGGCATCGTCGTCTGGTACGGCGTGTGCTGGTTCGTCCTGCCGCTGTGGACCCGCCGCCGCTACACCGAGTGAGCGGCGCCGGGCGGGGGCGGCCGGTCAGCCGAAAGCGTCCCGCAGGGCCGGCAGCAGCGTCTCGCGCGCCCAGTCCAGGTAGGGCAGCTGCGCGTCGCCCCCGATCTGGACCAGGGCGATCTCGGTGAACCCGGCCTCGGCGTACGGGCGGACGGCCTCGACGAAGGCGTCCGGGTCGTCGCCGCACGGAATGGCCCCGGCCACGTCCTCCGGCGTGACGAACTGCGTGGCCGCCTCGAAGGAGTCCGGGTGCGGCAGTTCGGAGTTGACCTTCCAGCCGCTGCCGAACCAGCGGAACTGGTCGTGGGCGCGCTTGACCGCCGCGTCCCGGTCGCGGTCGTAGGACACCGGGAGCTGGCCCACCCGGGGCTTGCCGGAGCCGCCGTGCCGGTCGAACGCCGCCAGCAGCTCCGGCTTGGGCTCGGTGGCGATCACCAGGTCGGCGAACCGGCCCGCGAGCCGGCACGACCGCTCCCCGGAGACCGCGATACCGATGGGCACCGGCTGGTCGGGCAGGTCCCACAGCCGGGCCGACTCCACGTCGAAGTGCGTGCCCCGATGGTTCACGTGCCCGCCCTCGAAGAGCGCCCGGATGATCTCCACAGCCTCCTCGAGCATCTCGTGCCGCACGTCCACGGAGGGCCAGCCGCCGCCCACCACATGCTCGTTCAGGTTCTCGCCCGAGCCGAGTCCCAGCCGGAACCGGCCCTCGGACAGCAGTTGGAGGGTCGCCGCCTTCTGCGCCACGACGGCCGGGTGGTAACGGACCGTCGGGCAGGTCACGTACGTCATCAGCGGGATCCGGGAGGTGGCCTGGGCGGCGGCTCCCAGCACGCTCCACGCGTACGGCGAATGCCCCTGCGAGCGCAGCCAGGGGAAGTAGTGGTCCGAGGTGACGGAGAAGTCGAAGCCCGCCTCCTCGGCGCGGACCACGTGGTCGACCAGCTCACGGGGGCCGGCCTGCTCGGTCATCATCGTGTATCCGATCTGCACCATGGGCCCCGAGTCCCCGGAGACCGTGAGCGAAAACGGCGAAAACGGCGTATCGCCGAAGGGTGCCCGGAAAGCGGGCGGGGAGCGGGGCGCAAACCCTTCGCTCCCGCCGGGCGCCGGTGCAGGATGCACGTATGTCTGTTCGCCCCCTGCCCTCGAGCCCGCCCTCCGCCCAGGGCGTCGACGCCTTTGGTGTCCTCGCCTTCCTCGACGCCGTCGACGCCGCCCCCGGCATCGAACCGCACAGCCTGATGATCCTGCGGCACGACCGGGTCGTGGCCGCCGGATGGTGGGCGCCGTACACCGCCGAGCGCCGGCACCTGCTCTACTCGATCAGCAAGAGCTTCACGGCCACGGCGGCCGCGATAGCCGCCGGCGAGGGGCTGATCCGGCTAGACGACCCCGTGATCTCCTACTTCCCCGAGCTCGACGCCGCGATCACGGACCCCCGCAGCCGCGCCCTCCTGGTGCGGCACGTGGCCTCCATGGCCACCGGGCACGACAGCGACATGATCTTCGCGGCGCGGGAGCGCGACCGCGACGACCTGGTCCGCGGGTTCCTCCTCGAGCCCCCACCGCACGACCCGGGGACCGTGTTCGCGTACAACCAGCCCGCCACCTTCACGCTCTCCGCCGTCGTCCAGCGGGCGAGCGGCCGGTCGCTGACCGACTACCTCCGGCCCCGTCTGCTGGACCCGCTCGGCATCGGTGACGTGGCCTGGCTGCGCCACCGCGACGGCCGCGAGCTCGGCTTCAGCGGCCTGCACGCCACCACCGACGCCGTCGCCCGGCTCGGCCTGCTGTATCTGCGCGGGGGCGTCTGGGAGGGCGAGCGGCTGCTGCCCGAGGAGTGGGTCGCCGAGGCCACACGCGCCCAGATCCCGTCGTCCGGCGGGATGCCGGGCGACGACTGGCAGCGGGGCTACGGCTTCTCGTTCTGGATGTCCCGGCACGGCTTCCGCGGCGACGGGGCCCTCGGCCAGTTCTGCGTGGTGCTGCCCGAGCACGACGCGGTGGTGGTGACCACCGCCGACACCTGGGACATGCCGGGTCTGCTGAACCTCGTCTGGGAGCACCTGCTGCCCGCGTTCGGCGGCGCGGCCGGGGCCGGAGCCGAGGAGGCCGACGCGGACCTGGCCCGCCGGCTGGCCGGCCTCGCCCTGCCGCCCGCGGCCGGCGAACCGGCACCCGCGGGACGGGCCGCGTCCTGGCAGGGCTCCTTCACTCCCGGCGACGAGGTCCACGCCGCCCTGCCCCAGGTGAGCGCCGTCGACCTCACCGAGCGGGACGGCGGCTGGGACCTGACGTTCACCGAGGACGGCGAACCCCTGCGCGTGCGGCTCGGCGGCCCCGGGTGGACCGTCACCGAGGGGCCGGTGCCCACCGCGGTGAGCGGGGGCTGGACCGACGCCGACACCCTGGCCCTGGACGTCGCCTTCCTGGAGACCCCGCACCACCTGGAGGTGACCTGCTCGCTCAAGGAACGCACCTTCGGCGCGCGCTGGCGCACCGAGCCGCTGCACGGTCTGCGCCTGCGCAGGATGTGCGCCCCCGCCTCCTGACTCAGTCCCCGGGCACCCGGAAGGTCCGCAGGAACACGTCCAGGGCCTCCCGGTTGCCCAAGGCGTCCCAGTCCCGCGCCGGGGTCGACCAGCGCAGGGAGAAGCCGCGGTGGTCGTCCAGGAGGAAGCCCCGGCCGAAGGTGTGCACCTGCGTGCCGCCGCTGCGCGACAGCCACTCCATGTCCGCGGCCTCGTACCCCTGGTAGGTGGTGGCCTCGATCTCCCCGATCCGGCGGAAGCCCTCCGACCGGGCCAGTCCGGGCTGCACGTCGTCGCGCCAGACGGCCACCGGGTCGGAGTCCAGACGCTCGCTGTAGGTGACGGTGAGCCGGCGCGGATCGCCCTCGGCGCCCAGGAACACCCGGTAGGCCAGATCCGCGGCACGGGTCGTGGACAGCGGCTTCCAGCCCCGTGGCAGGGCGACGGAGAAGCCGTCCGGGGAGGTGTACGTGCGGTAGCCGGCGGGGAGACCGGTGCCCGGCGTCCCCGCGTCGGACGCCGGGGCGCTGGGCGCGGGGGAGGCGCCGCCCGTCCCGGCGGGCGGCGTCCGGCTCGCGGCGGCCTCCGGAGTGCCGGCCTCCTGGCCGCCCGTCGCGACGAGGACGGCGGCGGCGACGGTGACCACGGCCAGGGCCGTACCGAACAGCAGGGCCCGTCTCCCGCGCACGGGACCGGCGCCGAACCGGTCGAGCAGCCCGGGCTGCGGCGGCTCCTCGTCGGCCGTGCCCGGGTCGTCCCGCAGGACCCGGACGAGGGCGTCGCGGACCGCGGGCCTGCTCAGCCGCTCCCGGGACTCCTTGCGCAGCAGCCCCTGCACGGCCTGGGTGAGCGGCCCCGACCGGACCGGGGCGCGCAGCGGCAGCCGGTCCACGCCCTTCAAGGTGGCCTCGGGCCGGTCCCGTTCCCGGTACGGCGGGCGGCCCTCGGACATCGAGTAGAGGATCGCGCCGAGCGCCCACAGGTCGGACGCCGGTCCGACCCGCTCGTCGCGGGCCTGCTCGGGCGAGGCGTACGACGGTGCCGCGAGGCGGGGCGAGAGGGTGGCACCGGCCAGGCCGAAGCCGGTGACCACCACGGCGTCCTCCTCGCCCACGAACACCTGACCGGGGCTCAGCTCGCCGTGGGTGATGCCCGCGACGTGCGCGGCCTCCAGCACGTCCAGCAGCTCCAGACCGATCCGGGCGGTCCGGGTGTAGTCGAACGTGCCCTGGCGGGTGAGGAGTTCACCCAGCGGGACGCCGTCGATCCACTCCGTGACGATCCACAGGCTCCCGGCTTCCTCGACGGCGTCCAGGACGGTGGCCACGCGGCCGGGCCGCAGCAGCGCCATGCGCCCCGACGTCCGCAGAATGCGGGAGGTGGCCCGCCGCGCGCTGTCCGGGTCCTCGCCCGGGGGCAGACCGATCTGGGTGAGAAGGCACGCGTGTTCGGTTTCCAGGTCCTCGCCGGAATAGCTCACCCGGTTCGTCTCCCGATGCACGACATCGACGAGGCGGTACCTTCCGGCGACCCACTCGGAGGTGGAGACGTGTGCCTTGACCATGGTCATCCCTCGCTGAACACCTGGCTCCCGTATCTCACAGGAAGTACGGGAGCCGTCACCCGGTCTGTTCAACGAAAGCCGCGGGAGAAAGGGCTGTTCCTCTGCTTTGCTCCTGACGCTGGAGTAAGCAGGCGAAAAGGGCGGGGAATTGCGCCGGGAATGCTCAGCGAAGGTCGAAATCGGTCGCCCAGCGCCCGACATCCGCGGTCGTCGCGTTGCCCCCGCACACGACCAGACCGAGCCGGGCGCCGTCGCCGACCCGCTCCAGGACGCGCCGCGCGGCCGGCAGCAGGGCACCGGCCGCCGGCTCGGTCCACAGCTTGGCGTGCTCGGCGAGGTCGAGCACCCCGCGCACCGCCTCCCGGTCCGGCACCACGAGCACGTCGTCCACGAGCGCGGACACATGGTCGTACGTCAGCCGCGAGACGCTCGGCGCGCTCAGTGTGGAGACGATCGACGACAGCGTCACCGGTACCGGCCCGCCCGCCGCCAGCGCCGCCGACATCGCCTCGGCGCCCTCCGTCTCCACGCCCCAGATCCGCACGTCCGGGCGCCGGGCCCGCAGGGCCACGGCGACCCCGGCGATCAGGCCGCCGCCCCCGACGCTCACCACCACGTCCGTCAACTCGTCGCAGTCGTCGGCGAGTTCCAGCCCGACGGTGCCCTGACCGGCGACGACCAGCGGATCGTCGAAGGGGTGCACCAGGGTCAGGCCCTCGTCCCGCAGCCGGGTGACGAGCGCGAAGGCGTCGTCCATGCCGTCCGTCAGCCGCACCGACGCCCCGGCGCCCCGGACGATCTCGACGGAACGCGCGGGCGCCGTACGCGGCATGACCACGGTCGCCTTCACATCGAAGGCGGCCGCCGTCAGCGCGAGGGCGATCCCGTGGTTGCCGCCGCTGACGGCCACCACCCCGGCCGCGCGCTGGGCCTCGTCGAGCGACAGCAGCTTCGCCGTGGCGCCGCGCGCCTTGAACGAGCCGGTGCGCTGGAGGAGTTCGAGCTTCGCCGTCACCGGCACGCCGAGCAGGGACGAGAGGCCCGGACTGGACACGGTCGGCGTACGGACCACATGCCCGGCGACGAGCCCGGCCGCGGCTTCGACCTCGGAGATCCCGATCAAGACACTCACCTTTCCGGCGCCGGGCGGTTCCCACGCCGTCCGCACCCTTACGCGCGGAATGCCGCCGGTCAAGCCGGTGCCGGGCGCGGCACCGGCACCGCGCTCACAGCTCGCGCCCTACCATGAAGTCCAGCAGGGACCGCAGTTCGGCGGCGGGGCGGGCTGCCGGCGACGCGTCCTCCAGGGCGGTGCGGGCGGCCGTCACATGGTGCCGCGCCTCCGCGAGCGCGGCCGTGCGCCCGCCGGCCCGGTCGATCAGGTCCGCCACCGGGGCCGGGTCGGCGGCCGACTCCAGTAGCGCGGACAGGTCCCCGGCGGTGGGGGAGTCCAGGGCCGCCAGGACCGGGAAGGTCTTCTTGCGCTCGCGCAGGTCGCCGTGCACGGGTTTGCCGGTGACGGCCGGGTCGCCCCAGATGCCGAGGACGTCGTCCACGACCTGGAACGCGATGCCCAGGTGCCGTCCGGCCCGGTCGAGGGCGGCCGCGGTGGCGGGCGGCGCCCCGCCGAGGGTGGCGCCCAGCGCGGCCGCACAGCCCAGCAGCGCACCGGTCTTGTGCTCGGCCATCGCCCGGTACTCCCGCGGGCGCACCCGGTCCGGGCCGGTCCAGGGGCGCGAGGCGAACAGCAGGTCGTCCGCCTGCCCGCGCACCAGGTCTCCCAGCGCCCGCGACAGCAGCCGCACGGCCGGTGCCCCGGCGTCGGCGAGCGCCTCGACGGCCAGCCCGAACAGCGCGTCCCCGGCGAGTACGGCGGGGCCGGTGCCGTAGGCCTTCCACACCGTGGGCCGGCGGCGGCGCGCCTCGTCGCCGTCCATGATGTCGTCGTGCAGCAGTGAGAAGGCGTGCACCAGTTCCACCGCGACCGCTCCCGGGACCGCGGCCCGTCCGGGCGCGCCGGCCGCCTCGGCGCCGAGCACGGCCAGGGCCTGCCGTACGCCCTTCCCGCCGGAGGAGCCGGACGGGGCGCCGCCCACCTCGCACCAGCCGAAGGAGTAGGCGGCCATCTCGGCGACCCACGGGTGTGTGCGCGCCACGGCGTCCCGCAGTGCGGGCGCCACCAGGGCCCGGCACCGGGCGAGGGTGTGCTGGACGCCGGCGGGCGGCCGGGTGTCCCCGGGCGTCCGGACGGGAGTGGGAAGGGCGCTCACCGGACGCCCGCCGTCTCCGCGTCCGCCGTCTCCGAGCCCGCGGTCTCCGCGTCCGCCGTTTCCGGGCCCGCGGTCTCCGCGTCCGCCGTTTCCGGGCCCGCGGTCTCCGCGTCCGCCGTTTCCGGGCCCGCGGTCTCCGCGTCCGCCGTTTCCGGGCCCGAG
>NZ_JBEYXR010000037.1:0-24477 GCF_040645135.1 Streptomyces sp. NPDC046859 | reverse complement strand
GCGGTCTCCGCGTCCGCCGTTTCTGCGCCCGCGGTCTCCGCGTCCGCGGTCTCCGCGTCCGCCGTTTCCGAGCCCGCGGTCTCCGGGCCCGCCGTTTCCGCGCCCGCCGTTTCCGAGCCCGCGGTCTCCGCGCCCGCCGTTTCCGAGCCCGCGGTCTCCGCGCTCGCCGTTTCCGAGCCCGCCGTTTCCGAGCCCGCGGTCTCCGCGCCCGTGGTCTCCGCGCCCGCCGTCCCCGCGCCCGCCGCGGCGGCCTCGCCGGAGCAGAACTCCCGCTGGGCCTCGGCCACCGCCGCGCGGGCGTGCCGCAGCCCTATCCGCTCCATGACGTCGGCCAGCTCGGCGAGTTCGGCCGCCGTCTCGGCGCGATCGCGTCCCAGCCGGGCCAGCGCCTTGGCACGCCCCAGCCGCGACAGCGCCTCGCCTCTCGGCTCGCTCATCGCGCGGAACTCCGCGAGTGCCTCCTCGTACCGGTCCCGGGCCTCCGCGTGCCGTCCGGCGCGGTAGAGGACGTTGCCGCGCATCTTGTGGTTGTAGGCCAGCGCGCTGGTCAGCCGCATCTCCCGGCAGGTCGCCTCGGCCTCGGACAGCAGCGCCAGGGCCCGTTCGGTGTCGCCGTCGCGCACGGACACGACGTCGGCGAGGCCACGCAGCGCCCACGCGTGCCCGCGGCGGTCCTCGGCCCGCGCAGCGATCTGGGCGGCCTCCTCGAACAGGGCGTACGCCGTGTCGTAGGACCCGGTGTTGCGGTGGATCTGCGCGATGCCCTCCAGCGCCCACACCGTGTGCCGGGCCTCCCCACGCCGCCTGGCCTCGGCCAGCAGTTGCTCGTGCAGCCGGTGGACGGCGTCGTAGTCGCCCTGGATGCGCCCGGTCTCGGCCAGCCCGGCCAGCGAGTAGCCGCGGACGACGACGTCGCCGGCGCGCTCGCCGAGGTCCGCCGCGAGCTGGAGCAGCCGGCGCGCCAGCGGGAACGCGCCGCGCTGGCGGGCCAGGGTGCCGCCGCTCCACAGGGCCCAGGCCATGGCCGCCCCGTCACCGGCCGCGCGGGCGGAGCGGTAGCTGGCCTTCCATGCCCGCTCGGCGTCCGTGACCTGCCCGAGCCGCCGGTGCGCCTCGGCGACCGCGAGGCTCGAGCGGGCCGCCTCGCCGTGCTCGCCGGCCCGTTCGGCGGCTCTCAACTGCTCGGTGCCGGCGGCCAGGACGTCCGTGAGGGACGCGTTCACGGACAGGGTGGTCAGAGCGCCCTGGTACTCCGGGGCGAATGCCTTGCCGTACATCGATGCCTTTCGATCGACATGCACGCCATATATACGCTCTGTGTATACGCGGAGCGTATACGTGACATGTATACATGAGGTGTATAGAGCGTGAGGAACCAGCCCTGGCCGGAAGGGGAGGCCAGGGCTTCACTTGTCGTCGATCAAGACGCGGACGGGTCGGCCGGGGTTGCTCGTGAGGCGCACATCACCCCGGCGCGTGCTCGGTTCCGCCGCGCGTCCCCCTCACCGGGCCCGCCCCGCCGGGCGGTTCACGGGCACCGAGGGCGCGACGTCCTCGTACCGCTCCACGCGCGGGGTGCGCGGCCGCGCCTTGGCCTTCTTGCCGCAGAACGCCGACTCCAGCGCGCCCAGCAGGGTGGTGAGAACCGTGCCGTTGTTGGAGGTGTTGGCGAGCGCGGTGAGGCTGCGCCTGCCGTCCTTCGACGCGAACGCGACGGTGTAGTAGCCCTGGACGGCGCCCGTGTGCCCGTACACCGACACCCCGCACGGCAGATCGCGGCGCCGCAGCCCGAGCCCGTACGCCTGGCCGGTGCCCGCCGGCACCCAGCGCCGCATCTCGGCCAGCCCGGCCCGGGACGTCAGCCGGCCGCCCAGCAGCGCCGACAGGAAGATGTGCAGGTCCTTGGTCGTGGAGATGACCGCGCCCGCGCTCTGCGCCCAGGACACCGTCTGCTCGGTGGCGTCGACCAGCGCGGCCCCCGCGGTGTCCGGGGTGAGGTAGCCGCGCGTGTGCCGGCCGGGGATCTTCGTGCCGGGGTGCACGTAGAAGGTGTCCTTCAGTCCCAGCGGCCGGATGATCCGGTCCCGGTACTCGGTCCGCACGGAGTGTCCCGTCAGCTTCTCGATGAGCAGCCCCGCGACCACGAAGTTGGTGTTGGAGTAGGAGTACGCGCCGCCCGGCGCGGTCGTGCGCGGCTTGGCCAGCGAGCGCTTCACCAGCTGGCGGTAGGTGAAGACCTTGGTGCGGACCGCCTCGAAACCGGGCACCGTCTCGGCGAACATGTCGTTGGTGTAGTCGTACAGGCCGCTGCGGTGGCTGAGCACATGACGCACCGTGATGCGGTCGTCGGGCAGCAGTCCCGGCAGATAGCGGTCGACCGGCGCGTCGAGCGAGAGCTTCCCCTCGTCGGCGAGCTGGAGCAGGACGACCGCCGAGAAGGTCTTGGTGACACTGCCGATGCGGAACCGGTCTGCGTTGCCGATGGCCCGACCGGTGCCGCGGTCGGCGACACCGACGGCCGCCCAGCGGACCGTGCCGCCGTCGTCGAGCCGGGCGATCGCGCCGGGCGCCCCCTGCCGCTGCGCCGCGCGCAGCACGTTCCACACGCCCGCGCTGTCCGGCGCGGGCAGGGTGTCCGCCCGCGCGCCGGGCACCGCCGCGTGGGCGGGTACGGCCATGAGCGTCGCGAGGGCCGCTGCCGCCGTCGCCCTCGCCACCGTTGCTGAGACCATCCGGTGCTCCTCCCGTCGCCGCCCCGGGGCGGCGGACGTCGATCATCCTGTGCGTGCGGCACAACTTTCCCGTATGCCGTCAGATCGCCGCGCACGACGCACAGTTGGACAGATGTTCCGTCACCGGGAGGGAGTCCCCGGCCGGGGCGGCCTGCCCGGACCGATCCTGTGACTTTTATTGACGGCGGAAAATAAGGCCTCTAGGTTCCCCCGCATGTCCTCGATCCGCGGCGCCGAGACGTTCCCGGCGCACACGTCGGCCGCCTCGCAGATCTTCACCACGGTTCTCTGCCACGGGCCCCTCACCCGTCTGGAGGTGGCCCGGCGGGCCGCACTGTCCCCGGCCGCCGTCACCAAGGCGGTGCGGCCGCTCATCGAGGCCGGCTACCTGGTCGAGGACACGGAGGAGACCGCCCGGCCCGCGCTCGGCCGGCCCGCGAACCCGGTGCGGGTGGATGGCGCCCGGGCCCTGTTCATCGGCGTCAAGGTGACCGGCGACGAGATCATCGCCGTCCTCACCGACCTGTGCTGCCGCATCCGCGCGGCCCGGCACGCCCCGCTCCCCGGCCGGGAACCCGGGGAGGTCCTGGACCGGATCGCCGATCTGGTGGCCGACCTGCGCACGGAGGCCGACGCGTCGGGCACCCCCGTCCTCGGCCTCGGTGTCGCCGTGTCCGGTGACGTGGACCGCGGCGCGGGCGTCGTGCGCTACTCGCCGTTCCTGGGGTGGCGGGACGTGCCCCTCGCCGGCCTCGTCGCCACGGCCACCGGGCTGCCGGTCACCGTGGACAACGATGTCCGGGCCCTCACCGTCGCCGAGCAGTGGTTCGGCGCCGGCGTCGGGCTGTCCGACTTCGCCGTGGTCACGGTCGGAGCCGGCATCGGCTGCGGCCTCGTCGTGCACGGCCGGGTCGTCTCCGGGGCCCACGGCGTCGCCGGGGAGATCGGCCATGTGACCGTCGACCCGGCCGGGCCGCCCTGCCACTGCGGCAACCGCGGCTGCGTGGAGGCCATCGCCGGTGACGCGGCCATCGTCCGCCGCATCCGTGAGACCACGGGCACCGAGGTCGCCGGTGTCGCCGAGGCCGTCGCCCTGGCCCACGCCGGGGACCCCGCGGCACGCGACGCCTACGCCCGGGCCGGGGAGGCCATCGGCCGCGGCATCGCCACCGTCGCCAACCTGCTCGGTCCCGAACGCGTGATCATCTCCGGCGAGGGCCTCGCCGCCTACGACCTGTTCGCCGAACAGATCCGCGACGCCTTCGCCGCGGCCGCGTTCGGCTCCGCCGCCCGCTGCGACGTCAGGACCCGCCCGCTGCCCTTCGAGGAATGGGCACGCGGGGCCGCGGCCACCGCCATCCAGTCCTTCATCCGAGCCGACGACCAGCCCCCGAGCCGCTGACCCGACACCTGGAGGTACGACCCATGCGGTCATCCTCGTACTCCGCCCTGCCCGCACGCGCCCTGAGAGCCCTGGTGGTGCTGGCGCTCACCGCCGGTGTCACCGCCGCCGTGCCCGCCGCCCGCGCCGACACCGCCACCGCGCCCCCGGCCGCCCCGGCCGCACCCCCCGTCGCCGCCAAGCCCTACATGGGCTGGACCAGTTGGACCATGCAGTCGTCGAAGTACCCGGGCCTCAACCCGAAGGGCGACTACAGCTACCTCTCCGAGGCGAACGTCCTCGAGCAGACCGACGCCATGGCCGCCAGGCTGAAGAAGTACGGCTACGAGTACCTCAACATCGACGCCGGCTGGTGGATGGACTGGTCCTGGACCGCGCACTTCGACGAGTACGGCCGCCAGCAGGCCGACCCGGTGCGCTTCCCGAGCGGGATGAAGGCCGTCGCCGACCACATCCACGCCAAGGGCCTCAAGGCCGGCATCTACCTGCCGGTCGGCCTGGAGAAGGGCGCGTACAACGACGGGAAGAACCCGATCTGGAACGCCGGGGGCTGCACCACCGGCGACATCGTCCACGACGACCTGCGCACCACCAACGGCTGGGACAGCGCCTACAAGATCGACTTCTCGGACCCGTGCGCGCAGAAGTACATCGACTCCCAGGCGCGGATGTTCGCCGACTGGGGCTACGACTTCCTGAAGCTCGACGGCGTGGGCCCCGGCTCCTTCAAGAGCGGCGACAACTACGACAACGTCCCCGACGTCGCCGCCTGGCACAAGGCCATCGAGGCCACCGGCCGCCCCATCCACCTGGAGCTGTCCTGGTCCCTCGACTACGGACACGTCGCCGACTGGAAGAAGTACTCCGACGGCTGGCGCATCGACACCGACGTCGAGTGCTACTGCAACACCCTGGTGTCCTGGGAGAACTCGGTCGACGACCGCTGGGACGACGCCCCCGCCTGGACCGACCACGCCGGACCCGGCGGCTGGAACGACCTCGACTCCCTCAACGTCGGCAACGGCGAGATGGACGGCCTCACCAGGGCCGAGCGCCAGAGCTACGCCACCCTGTGGGCCGTCGTCAAGTCCCCCCTGTTCACCGGCGACGACCTGACCCGGCTCGACTCCTACGGACTGAAGCTGCTCACCGACCGCGAGGTCATCGCCATCAACCAGAGCGACGCCCCGCCCGCCGAGCCCGTCACCGCGTCCGACGCGCAGCAGGTGTGGGCCGCGAAGAACCCCGACGGCACCTACACCGTCGCCCTGTTCAACCTCGCCGACGCGCCCGCCGCCGTCACCGCGCACTGGCCCACCCTCGGCTTCACGGGCCGCGCCTCGGTGCGCGACGTGTGGAACAAGGAGAACCTCGGCACCCACAACGGCAAGATCACCGAGGCCCTGCCGGCGCACGGCTCCCGACTGTTCACCGTCACCCCGCGCGGCACCCGGCTCGCCTGGACCGCCCACGAGGCCGAGGAGGGCGCTCTCGCCGGGAACGCCGTCGTGGCCGGCTGCTCCGCCTGCTCCGGCGGCCACAAGGTCGGCAACCTCTACACCGGCGGCAAGGTCACCGTCGGGGACGTCGTCGTCCCCGAGGCCGGCACCTACCAGATCAAGGTCGCCTACGTCAGCGGCGACCCCCGGTCCGTCCTCGTCTTTGCGAACGGGGGCGGCGGCACCTCCCACCGGTTCGCCTCCACCGGCGACTGGGGGACCGTCAACAGCGTGCACGTGCCGGTGAGGCTGAAAGCCGGCACCAACACCATCACGTTCGACAGCGGTTCCGGCTACGCGCCGGACATCGACCGGATCGACGTACCGACCTCCCTCTGACCCCGCCGGGGGCCCGGCCGTGCGCCGGGCCCCCGGCCCGGACGTACTCCGGAGCCCCCGTGAACCCCAGCCCGCACGACCCCGGCAGACGCGGCGTCCTCTCCCTGGCCACCGCCGCGGGCCTCACCGCCGCCCTCGGCGCCCTGCCCGCCTTCACCGCCTCCGCCGCCCCCGCGGACCGGCCCGACCGGCCCGCCGAGGTTACGCTGCCCCCGGACGCGGCCCGTGAACGACTGTGGTGGCAGGCGCCCGGCGACGAGGGCTCCCTGATCGAACAGGGACTGCCCGTCGGCAACGGCCGGATCGGCGCCCTCGCGAGCAACGACCCCGGCCGCGAACTGCTGCTGATCACCGACGCCACCCTGTGGACCGGCGGCCTCAACGACACCCTCGACCAGGACGGCCAGTTCCCGTACGGCCGCGCCGACTTCGGCTCCTTCACCCTGCTCGCCCGGCTCACCGTCGACATCCCCGACCACGACCTCGGCGCCGTCCACGGCTACCGCCGCACCCTCGACCTCGCGCAGGGCGTGGTCGGCAGCTCCTACATCCGCTCCGGCGTCACCTACCGGCGCGAGATGTACGCCAGCCACCCCGACGACGTGATCGTCCTGCACTTCACGCAGAGCGGCGGCGGCCGCTACACCGGCAGCATCACCCTCACCGGCACCCACGGCGAGACACCGGGCACCGCCGAGTCCTTCGGGGCCGCCCTGCCCAACGGACTGCGCTACGGCGCCGCCGTCCAGGCCCGCGGCACCGGCGGCGAGGTCACCGTGCGCGGCACCCGCGTTCACTTCACCGGCTGCGAGGACCTCACCGTCGTCGTCTGCGCGGGCACCGACTACGCGCCCGACGCCGCCGCCGGCTTCCGCGACGCCTCCCTCGACCCCGAACGCCTCGCCCGCACCAAGGCCCGCGCCGCCGCGGCCGTACCGGCCGACGCCCTGCGGCGCACCCACGTCGCCGACTACCGCGCCCTGTACGGCCGCCTGCGCCTCTCCCTCGGCACCTCCACCGCCCGCGGGCCAGCGCGCCCTCGACACCTGGGAGCGGCTGCACGCCCGCGCCCGCGACGGGGAACCCGACCCCGAACTGGAGGCCGCCTACCTCCAGTTCGGCCGCTACCTCATGATCAGCGGCTCACGCGACAGCCTGCCCCTCGGGCTGCAGGGCCTGTGGCTGGACGGCAACGACCCGGACTGGATGGGCGACTATCACACCGACATCAACATCCAGATGAACTACTGGATGGCCGACCGCACGGGCCTGTCGGCCTGCTTCGACGCCCTCGCCGACTACTGCCTCGCCCAGCTTCCGGCGTGGACCGACGTCACCCGGCGGGGGTTCGACGACCCGCGCAACCGCTTCCGCAACACCAGCGGGAAGACCGCCGGCTGGGCCGTCGCCTTCTCCACCAACCCCTACGGCGGCAGCGGCTGGTGGTGGCACCCGGCCGGCAACGCCTGGCTGTGCGCCACCCTGTGGGAGCACTACGAGTACACCGGCTCCCGCGCGTACCTGGAGAAGATCTACCCGCTGCTCAAGGGGGCCTGCGAGTTCTGGGAGGCGCGGCTGCTCCCCGTGACCCTCCCGGGCACCTCGAAGGAGGTGCTCGTCGACGACCACGACTGGTCCCCTGAGCACGGCCCGCAGGACGCGCGGGGCATCACCTACGCCCAGGAAGTGGTGTGGACGCTGTTCGGCGACTACTGCACGGCCGCCGCCGCACTCGGCCGGGACACCCGGTACGCGGACACCGTCGCCGCCCTGCGCCGCAGGCTGTACCTGCCGGAGGTCAGCCCCACCACCGGCCGGCTCCAGGAGTGGATGTCCCCCGACGACCTCGGTGAGACCGAGCACCGCCATCTCCCCCCGCTGATCAACCTGTTCCCCGGCGACCGCATCCGCCCCGACGGCTCCACCCCGGCCGACATCGTCGCCGGCGCCACCGCCCTACTCACCGCACGGGGCATGGAGAACTTCGGCTGGGCCAACGCCTGGCGCAGCGCGTGCTGGGCCCGTCTGAAGAACGCCGAGAACGCCTACCGGCTGATCGCGAACAACCTGCGCCCCTCGACCGGCGGCCGCAACGGCACGGCGTCCAACCTGTTCGACATCTACGAGGCGGAACGCGGCCGGGGCATCTTCCAGATCGACGCCAACTTCGGCACCCCCGCCGCCATGGTGGAGATGCTGCTGTACTCCCGCCCCGGGCACATCGAACTGCTGCCCGCGCTCCCGGACGCCTGGGCGGCCGCCGGCCACATCGAGGGCGTCCCCGCGCGCGGCGGCTTCGAGGTCGACCTGCGCTGGCGCGACGGGAGACCGACCCACGTCACCGTCCGCAGCGTCGGCGGGCGCACCACCACCGTCGCCCACGGCTCCGCGACCCGCCGGATCACCCTGCGGCCCGGCGCCTCCGTCACCCTGAAGGGACTCGGCCGATGAGGGCCGCGGTTCCGGCGGCCGCCGCGCTGCTCGCGGTGCTCGCCTGCACATCCCCGCCCGCCCGGGCGAGCACCGCCCCGCACGACGTCGTCACCTGGGCGGCGAGCGCGGACGCCCTCGGCACCGGGGTGGCGGGCCGCGGCCACCGGCTCGTCGTGCACACCGGCGTCGGCGGCACCGGGGTCCGCATCCGGCTGTCCAACGCCTTCGGGGACCGGCCGATCACCTTCGACAGCGTCTGGGCGGGCGTCCGGAAGCAGGGCGCCGAACTGCGCCGGGGCAGCAACCGGCGGCTCACCTTCGGCGGCGCGCCCACCGTCACCGTGTCCGCGGGCACCACCGTGTGGAGCGACCCGCTGCCCGGCTCGCTGCCCGCCGCCACCGACCTGGTCGTCAGCCTCCACAGCCCGGACGCCGCCGGACCCGCCACCGGCCACGGGATGGCGATGCAGACCTCCTACGCCGCCGACGGCGACCACACCGCCGAGGAGAGCGGCGCCGCCTGGACGACGCCGACCGGCTCCTGGCTGTACCTCGACGCCGTCTCCGTACGCCCCCGGTCCGGCACCGGCGCGGTCGCGGCGCTCGGCGACTCCATCACGGACGGCTGGCAGTCCGGTCCGGACCTGAACCGCCGCTGGCCCGACTACCTGGCCCGCCGGCTGCTCCGCACGGACTCGGCGGTCCGGGGCGTCGCCAACGAGGGCATCTCCGGCAACAAGGTCCTCGCCGACGGCGCGGGGCAGAGCGCGCTCAACCGCCTGGACCGGGACGTCCTGTCGCTGCCGGGTGTGCGGACCGTGTTCCTCTTCGAGGGCGTCAACGACATCAAGGCCCACTCGGGCGTCACGGCCGCCGACATGATCGAGGGCTACCGGACGATCGTCGACCGGGCACACGCGGCCGGGAAGTGCGTCGTCGGCGCGACCGTCACCCCCTTCAAGGGCTGGGGCGAATGGGACCCGGCCGCCGAGGCCGTCCGCCAGGAGGTCAACGCCTTCGTGCGCGACGGCGGGGCGTTCTACGCGGTCACCGACTTCGACCGCGTCCTGCGCAGCCCCTACGACCCCGAGCGGATGCTGCCCGCCCTCGACGGCGGCGACCACCTCCACCCCAACGACAAGGGCATGCAGGCCATGGCCGACGCCGTCGACCTGACGGCGCTCGACTGCGGCCGCACGCCCTGACGGGAGCCGTCAGCCCACGGCCTCCTCGCGGCCGATCAGCCCCTCCCGGTAGGCGATCGCCACCGCCTCCGTACGGCTCGCCGCGCCCAGCTTGGCGAGGATGTTGGAGACGTGGACGCTGGCCGTCTTGCCGGTGATGTACAGCTCCTCGCCGATCTGCCGGTTGCTGCGGCCGGCGGCGAGGAGCCGCAGCACGTCCTGCTCCCGGGCCGTCAGCGGGGACGAGCCAGGCGAGCGCTGCTCGGCGAGGCGGCCCCGGCGGATCAGGGCGTCCACCCGCTCCAGCAGCGGGACCGCCCCGAGCCGCGCCGCCGTCCGGCGGGCCGCCGAGGCCTCGGCGGCGGCGCCCTCCCGGTCGTCCGCCACCAGCAGCGCCTCGGCGTACCTCAGCCGGCACCGCGCCCGCTCGTACCCGTCGCCGGACGCGAACGCCGCGACGGCCTCGGCCCACGCCCCGGCGTCGGGCCCGGACACCGCCCGCCTCCACTCCGCCTCCGCGCGGGCCAGCCACGCCCTGCCCTCCGGGCCCTGCGAGGTGCCGTCGGCGCCGCGCCCGGCCGTCACCCGCGCCAGCTCCACGAGTTCGGCCGCGGTGTCCGTCCAGCGGCGCAGCTTCTCCGCGTCACCGGCCGCGCGCAACGCGACGGCCCGGTCGGCGACGGCCGCGAGGGCGAGCGCGGCCAGCCGGACCGTGGCGTCGGGCAGGGTCCCCGCGTCGTCGGTCAGCGCGGCCACCCCCGAGCGCATCCGCTCCACCGCCGCCCGCGGGTCGCCGCGCAGCGCCGCCTCGTCGGTGAGCACGATGCTCGCCACCAGCCGGCCCATCCAGTCGAACGGCCCCTCCACGAGCGGACGTGTCCGCTCCACGATGTCCGCGTCGCCGCGCGCGAGACCGACGTACAGCGCCGGGCCCGCCGCGAACGCGCCGGCCGCCGGCAGCACCGCCGCGTCCTCGGCCGCGCAGGCCACGCACTCGTCCCAGCGGCCCAGCGTGTACAGCACCAGCAGATGCAGATACCGCATCTCCAGCGGATACGGCGACGAGGACAGCCCGGCGCGCCGGGCCCGCTCCAGGCCCTCCCGCAGCCAGGACACGCTCTCCTCCAGCTCACCGGACTCGAAGCAGCCGATGGCCAGGTTGAACAGCGCCCGCAGCTCCACCGGCGCGTTCCCCGCACCGCGCGCCACCTCGCGGGCCTCCCGCAGCCGGGCGCGCCCCTCGGGCGTACCGCGCCCGCCGCTCTCCAGCACGGCCAGCGAGATCAGCAGGTCAGCGCGGGCGTCCGGCACCTGGAGCCGCTCGGCCACGGTCAGGGCCTCGTGGGCCACCCGCAGCGCCGTCTCGTTCTCCCCGACCTGCCGGGCCGCCAGGACGTGGGTGGCCGCCGCCCACACCCAGGTCCGCGACGGCGGGTCGGCCGGGATCAGGGCCAGCGCCTCGCTGCTGTAGGAGAACGCCGCCGTGAGGCTGTCGACGCCGAGCAGGTTGCCGGCGAGCGTGTACCGGACCCGGGCGGCGAGCTCGTGGTCGGAGTCCCGGACACCGGCGAGCGCGGAACGGGTCAGCGCGACGGCCCGGTGCGCCGCCCCGGCGTGCGCGGCGGCCGCCGACGCGCGCAGCGTCAGCGTCACCCGGTCGACGCCCTCGCCCGAGGGGCGTGCCGACGGCTCCACCGAAGACCACAGATCCAGGGCGGTCTCCAGATGCCGCAGCTCCTCGGCGGGCGCCCCCACCTGGTGAGCGTGCTCGGCGGCCTCCAGCGAAGCGGCCAGCGCCTCGGTGAGGTCGTGGCTCTCCCGGGAGTGGTGGGCGCGCTCGGCGGCCGTCTCCCGGGAACGGCCGCGCTCCGCGAGGAGCCGGGCGAACGCGCCGTGCAGCCGGGCCCGTTCGCCGGGGAGCAGATCCGCGTACACCGCCTCCCGGGCGAGCGCGTGCCGGAACGCGTAGGTGTCGCCGTCGCCGGGCAGCAGCAGTTGCCGGCCGACGGCCTCGCGCAGCGCCGCCTCCAGCGCGTCCTCCGGCAGGCCCACGGCGCCCCGCAGCAGGTCGTGCTCGACGCGGCGCCCCGCGACGGCCGCCGTGCGCAGTACCTGCTGGGCGGTGTCGGACAGCTGCTCGAACCGGATCAGCAGGACGTCGGCCAGCCCGCTCGGCACCCCGTCGCCCCCGGTGTCGGTGGCGGCGACCAGCTCCTCCGCGTAGAAGGCGTTGCCCTCGGCCCGCTCCACGATCCGCCGCACGGTGGCGTCCGGCAGCGGCCGGTCCTGCACATGACGCACCAGCTCGGTCACCTCGGCGTCGGCCAGCGGCCGCAGTTCGAGCCGCTCCACGACCGGTAGCCGCACCAGTTCGGCCAGCAGCGGCCGCAGCGGATGACGGCGGTGCAGGTCGTCCGCCCGGTACGACGCCAGCACGGCCAGCCGGTGCCCGGGCGCGCCGCCCGCGGCCCGCTGGAGCGTGCCCCGGCTCAGCAGGAACCGCAGCAGATCCCTCGACGACTGGTCCGCCCAGTGCAGGTCCTCCAGAACGAGCAGCACCGGTGCCCGGTCCGCGAGGTCGGTGAGCAGCCCCGCGAACCCCTCGAACAGCCGCAGCCGGTCCTGCACGGCGTCCGAGCCGCCTCCCAGCAGCCGGCCCACCACGGGGTGGGCGGCGAGGACGTCCGCGAACCGCTCGTCGGCGGCGAGCGTCCCCACCACCTCCGTGAACGGCAGATACGGCAGCCCGACATCGCCGAGGTCGACGCAGTGCCCGGTGAGCACCGTCATCCCGGCCGTGGCGGCCAGCCCCGCGGCCTCGCCCAGCACCCGGCTCTTGCCGACCCCGGCGTCGCCGGCGACCAGGACCGCGCGGGCGTCCCCGGCGCGGGAGCGCTCCAGGACTGCGGAGAGCCGGGCGAGTTCGGGATTCCGGCCGATCAACGGCGCACTGAAAGAGGGCTGCGACACGCACACATCCTGCCACTCGCCCCGGTGGGAGCCATCCGCCTTTCCGCACCGCCCGCGCCCGCCCCCGGCGCGAGGCGGGCGTGGGGGCTCAGCCGTGCAGCAGCTGCGCCCAGTCCGCCGGCACCCGTCCTTCGGGGCCCGGCGCGGGCTGCGTGGCCGGGTGGCTCGACGGGGGCGCCAGAGCCGGCCCCCTCTCGAACAGTTCGTCCGTCGCGTAGTTCCAGTACCAGCTCTCGCCCGGCTCGAAGCTCCGCACCAGCGGGTGCCCGGTCTCCCGGTAGTGCGCGGTGGCGTGCTGCGCGGGCGAGCTGTCGCAGCACCCGATGTGCCCGCACTGCGCACACCGCCGCAGATGGAACCACCAGCCGCCCGCCTCGTCGCACTCGCCGCACCCGCTGCCGCTCGGCGGCACGCTCGGATCGATACCGTCCACGCCGGTCATGAGACCTCCTCGTCGGTGAGCGGCAGCAGCACCTGGAAGCGCGTGTCGCCCGGCTCGGACTCCACCTTGATGCTGCCGTGGTGCTTGTCGACCACGATCCGCCAGGAGATGTCCAGGCCGAGCCCGGTGCCCTCGCCCACGGGTTTCGTCGTGAAGAACGGGTCGAAGATCCGCTCGCGGATCTCCGCCGGGATGCCGACCCCCGTGTCCCGGAACTCCACGAGCAGCCGGTCGTTCTCCCGTGCCGTCCGCACGGTCAGGGTCCCCTCGCCGCCCGTGCTGCCGATCGCGGAGACCGCGTTGTCGACGAGGTTCGTCCACACCTGGTTGAGCTCCGCCGGGTAGGCCGGGACCTTCGGCAGCGTCCGGTCGTACTCCTTGACGACCTCGATCCGCGAGCCGATCTTCCCGGACAGCATCAGCAGCGTGCTGTCGAGGAGTTCGTGCACGTCGGCGTTCTGGAAGGGCGCCCGGTCCAGCTGGGAGTACTGCTTGGCGGCGTCGACGAGGTGCGAGATCCGGGCGGTGGAGTCCTTGATCTCGTCCATCAGCAGCTCGGTCTCGGCGGTGTAGTTCAGCCAGCCGATCGCGTTCGGCAGGATGTCCTCGTCCACCGCCGGCGCGACCTGGTCCAGCCAGTCCGCGTCGACCCCGGCCTGGACGAAGGTGGGGGCGATCCGCCAGCCGTCGGGGATGTCGTGGTCGTCCAGCCAGTCGGTGAGCGTGTCCTCCTGGTCGGCGGCCTCCAGCGGGCTGAGCGCGGGGGCCTTGGCGACCCGCTCCGCGATGCGCTCCTGCATGTCGATCAGGTTCGCCATCACCTCGGGGGAGTAGGTGCCCTGCGCGATGATGCCGAGCTTGCGCCGCATCTTGCCCACCCGCTCCCGCAGCGCCTCCGTCGCCCGGACGGCCGCCGCGGCCGGGTTGTTGAGCTCGTGCGTGAGCCCCGCCGACAACGAGCCCAGCGCGAGCAGGCGTTCACGCTGCCCGATGGCCTGCTGGGCGCTCTTCGAACCGAAGAACAGCCCCTCCAGCAGGTGCACCGCCATCGGGAACCACTCCTGCATGATGGCCGCGAACGTGTCGGCGGGCAGCACGAAGAACCGTGTCGGCTCGGTGACGCGCAGCGAGTTGTTGTAGACCTGCCGCACCCGGTCGCCGAGGTACGCCTGCATGGCCCCGGCGTACACCCCGCGCTGCGAGGTGCGGGTCACCTCCACGTCGTCCCCGCCGACCCGGCGGGACAGCACCACCGTGCCCTCGACCATCACGTAGAAGCAGGTGGCCGGGTCGCCCTCGGTGTACACGGGCCCCGGCTCGTACCGCTCCACCCGGCCCTCTTCGCACAGCCGCCCCAGCTGCTCCGGCGTCAGCTTCTCGAACAGGAACAGCGAGCCGATCTCCGCGGGCTCGCACGGCACGCGTGTGCCGCTCATGACTGCTCCAGGTACCGGTGGACGAGCATCACGGCCATGGCTCCCTCTCCGACGGCGGACGCGACCCGCTTCGCGGACTCCGAGCGGGCGTCGCCCGCCACGAACACCCCGGGCACGTTGGTCTCCAGGTGGTACGGCGGCCGGTCCAGCTCCCAGCCCGCCGGCGGACGCCCGTCGGACGTCAGGTCCGGCCCCGCCAGGATGAAACCGCGCCCGTCGCGCAGCACCGTCCCGTCCAGCCAGTCCGTCAGCGGGGCCGCGCCGATGAACACGAACATCCACTGCGCGTCCGTACGGTCGGTCCGCCCGGTGTCGAGGTCCCGCAGCGTCAACTGCTCCAGATGGTCGGAGCCGTGCGCGGCGTCCACGACGGTCCGGGTCCGCACCGAGATGTTCGGCGCCTCCTCGATCTGCTGGATCAGGTAGTACGACATGGACGCCGACAGCGACTCCCCGCGCACCAGCAGCGTCACCGACTTCGCGCCCCGCGCCAGGTACATCGCCGCCTGCCCGGCCGAGTTGGCGCCGCCCACGATGTAGACGTCCTGGCCCTGGCAGGCAGGTGCCTCCGTCAGCGCCGACCCGTAGTACACCCCGCACCCCGTCAGGTCGTCGCAGCCCGGCGCCATCAGCTGCCGGTAGGAGACCCCGGTCGCCAGGATCACGCTGTGCGCGGACACCGCCGACCCGTCCGAGAAGCGCACCACCCGCGCCGCGCCGCACACCTCGAGGCCCGTCACCTCGCGCGCGGTGAGGATCTCCGCGCCGAACCGCGCCGCCTGTCTGCGGGCCCGGTCGGTGAGCTGCGCTCCCGACACCCCGTCCGGGAAGCCCAGGTAGTTCTCGATACGGGAGCTCTGCCCGGCCTGCCCGCCGGTCGCGGACCGCTCGACCAGCACCGTCCGCAGCCCCTCCGACGCCCCGTACACGGCAGCGCCGAGCCCGGCCGGTCCGCCGCCGATGACGACCAGGTCGTAGAAGTCGGCGGTCGGCGTGGTCGCGAGCCCGACCTTCGCGGCCAGCTCGGGTGCCTCCGGGGCCACCAGCGGGGTGCCGTCCGGGGTCACCACCAGCGGCAGCCGCTGCCCGTCCTCCTCCGCCGCCGCCAGCAGCCGCCGTCCCTCCGGGCCGTCCGCCGAGTACCAGCGGTACGGCACCTGGTTGCGGGCCAGGAACTCCCGTACCTCCGAGGACCGCGCCGACCAGCGGTGCCCGACCACCTTGGTGCTGGGCACCGGCCGGTAGTCGCTGCGCCGCCACGCCTCCAGCAGGTCGTCGAGGACCGGGTAGAGCTTCTCCTCCGGCGGGTCCCACGGCTTGAGCAGATAGTGGTCGAGGTCCACGACGTTGATCGCGTCGATCGCCGCGCTGGTGTCCGCGTACGCCGTCAGCAGCACCCGCCGCGCCCCCGGATACACGTCCAGGGCCTGTTCGAGGAACTCGATGCCGTTCATCTGCGGCATGCGGTAGTCGGCCAGGATCACGGCCACGAGGTCGCCGCGCAGCTTCAGCTCGCGCAGCGCCTCCAGCGCGGACTCGCCCGACTCCGCGCGCACGATCCGGTGCGACTCGCCGTAGCGCCGCCGCAGATCGCGGGCCACGGCCCGGGACACCCCGGGGTCGTCGTCCACGGTCAGGATGACGGTCCGCGCCGCTTCGGCAGCCTGAGTCATACGTCTCCCACCCCGGGCGTCGTTCTCGACGAGGCGGCGAGCGGCCGCGAGGCACTGCCGCCGAGTCGACTCCCGGCCATCGTATGTTCGATCCGCACGCTTCGCTCCGGTACGCGGAGGAGGCCCCGCCGGGCCGCGGCGGCGCAGGGGTGGTGAAGACTGGGCCCACGGACGTCACCGCGACACAAGGAGGCAGCTGCAATGACGCGCCCGATCACGGCAGGGGTGGACGGATCGGAGGAGAGTCTCGCGGGGCTGGCCTGGGCCGCCCGGGAGGCCGTCCGCCGGGGGCTCGCCCTGCGCGTGGTGCACGCGTGGCGGTTCCAGGAGCACGAGGCGATGGCCGCCGTGGACGCGGACACGCAGGCCGGGTGGGTGCGGGACGGGCTGGCGGAGGCCGTGCGGTCGGTCGCCGGACGGCATCCGGCGCTGGAGGTCACCACCGAGGTCGTGGACGCGGGTTCCGTCGAGACGCTGCTCGCCGCCACGGCGGAGTCCGAGATGCTGGTGCTGGGCTCGCGCGGGCGCGCCGCGGTCGTCGGCTTCCTGCTGGGCTCGGTCGGGCAGCAGGTCGTCGCCGAGGCGGAGCGGCCCGTCGTCCTGGTGCGGGCCGGCGACCGGCCGTCGGCGGAGGTCGCCGGGCACGACATCGTCGTGGGCCAGCAGGGCGACGCCGACGACAGCGCCGAAGCCCTGCGGTTCGCCTTCGAGACGGCGGCGGCGCGCGGCGCGGCCGTCCGTGCCGTACGGGCCTGGACCCTGCCGCCGCTGTTCGCCTACAGCCCTGCCTCCCTGAAGCTCCTCGACGAGGCCGGGGGCCTGGAGCCGTACGAGAAGAAGGCGCTGGCCGAGGCGCTGCTGCCGTGGCGGGAGCGCTTCCCGGACGTGCACGTCGTCGAGCACGTGGAGATGGGCAGCGCCGGGCAGGTGCTGCTGTCGGTGGCGTCCCGGGCCCAGCTCGTCGTCGTGGGCCGGCGCGCCCGGCGTACGGCCGTGGGCGCCCGGATCGGCTCGGTGGCGTCCGGGGTCCTGCACCACGCGCCGTGCCCGGTCGCCGTGGTGCCGCACGTGTGAGTCAGTCCGCCGTGGTCGGCTGGAGCGTCTCGCGGGCCCTGGGCAGGATCGTGGCGATGTAGTCCTGGACCACCGTGTCCAGGTCGATGTCGCGTTCGGCCCGCTCGGACAGGTACCAGCGGTGCTCCAGCAGCTCGTGGTAGATCTCGGCCGGGTCCATGGCGCCGCGCAGCTCCGGCGGCACGGCCCGCACGGTGGGCCGGAAGACGTCGCGCACCCAGCGGTGGGCGAGGACCTCGGGCCGGGCGCCGTCGGCGTGGTCCTCCTGGGTGGCCATCCAGGACTCCAGGTCGTTCAGCAGCCGGCGGGCCTGGTTCTCCTCGGCGTCCAGGCCCGTCAGGCGCAGCAGCTGCCGCTGGTGGTGGCCGGCGTCGACGACCTTGGGCACGAAGGTGACCGAGGCGCCGTCGCCGGTCTGCCCGATCTGCATCTCGGCCACGTCGAACCCGAGGTCGTTCAGCCGGCGTATCCGGCGCTCGATGTAGTGGTACTTGCCCGCCGGGTACACCGAGGTGCGGGTCAGCTCCTCCCACAGGGACCCGTAGCGGGCGCAGATCTCGGCACCGAACTCGACGGGGTCCACCGACGGGTGCAGCGCCCCGGACGCCTCCAGGTCCAGCAGTTCGCCGCTGATGTTGACGCGGGCCAGGTCCAGGTCGTAGTCCCGCTGCCCGTCGCTGAGCCGCGGATGCAGGTCGCCGGTCTCCGCGTCCACCAGATACGCCGCGTAGGCGCCCGCGTCCCGCCGGAACAGCGTGTTGGACAGCGAGCAGTCGCCCCAGGCGAACCCGGCCAGATGGAGCCGGACCAGCAACACGGCCAGCGCGTCCATCAGGCGGTGCATGGTGGCCGGGCGCATCGTCGTCTCGAACATCGACCGGTACGGCTGGGAGCCGCGCAGGTGCCGGGTGACCAGGACCGGCTCCAGCGGCTCGCCCGCGGCGTCCGTGCGGCCGGTGACCACGGCCAGCGGATCGACCGCCGGGATGCCCAACCGGTCCAGGTCGCGCAGCAGTTCGTACTCGCGCAGGGCGGGGCGCTCGGCGAGCTCCTTGACGGCGATCACCTCGTCGCCGGCGCGCGCGTAGCGCACGATGTGCCGGGAGATGCCGCGCGGCAGCGGGACCAGGAGGTCCTCGGGCCACTCCTCCAGCGGCACCTGCCACGGCAGCTCCAGCAGGAGGGCCGGGTGCTCCGGATTCGTCGCGCTGATCTGGAGTGCCATGGGCCGTCCTCGCCTAGGTGATCGTCCCCTCAGCCTATTGCGCCCTCTCCCGCGCCTGAAGGGCCGCGTCCCGCACGGAGCCGGTGCGCGCCGGGCCGTGCCCGGGAAGCAGCACGTCCCCGTCGAGGTCCTCGAACGCGGCCAGCGAGGCCAGCGTCCGGGCCCGTTCGCGGTGGAACATGTCCGGCAGCAGTTGCGGCCCCTCGATCCGCGAGGTCGGGTGCCCGGTGACCAGCGCGTCACCCGAGATCACCACACCCGCGCCGGGCAGGTGGTAGGCGCAGTGGCCGTCGGTGTGGCCGGGCGTGTGCACGGGGACGGGCCGGCCGGGCAGGTCCAGCGGGCCGGACCGCGTGAACGCCTGCGGCGAGGCGACCGGGACGTGCTCGGTGCCACCGGAGCGCAGGGCGTGCACCGCCCAGGGCAGGACCCCGGGCCGCCAGCCGTTGCGCAGCACCGTTCCCACGCTCACCTGGTGCAGGAACTCCCGGCGCGCGTGCGGGACCTCGGCCTCGTGCAGGTACACCGGCGTGCCGTAGGCGGCGCGCAGGTGCTCGGCGCTGCCCAGGTGGTCGTTGTGCGCGTGGGTGATCAGGACGGCCTCGACCGCCTCCGGCGCGCTGCCCACCTCGGCGAGGGAGGCGAGGAGCGCCGCCCGGTCCCCGGGGTACCCGGTGTCGACGAGGGTGACCGCGTCGCCCTCGGTGAGGATGATCCAGTTGGTGTTGCTGCCGTGCACCAGATAGGTGCCGTCCGCGATGTGCCGCACATCCGTCCGCATGATCGTCCCGCGTGGTGAGGTCCGTGACCGACGCGCACAGCAAAGCAGATCAGGGTGACGTCCCGGCCCGTGGGGCGGCGCGCATCCCGAAGAGGAACCGCGTCGGCCGAGTCCGGCGCACCAGGCCCTCGTACAGGGCGAGGATCACCACCAGCGAACCGGCCACGATCAGCGCGTACTTGACGGCGATCGGCCCCGGCAGGCCCACCGCGCCGTAGGCGAGGGCGACCACGACGGGCTGGTGCAGCACATAGACCGGCAGGGCGGCGACGCCCAGGTACATCAGGGCGCGCGACGGCGGACGGGCTGCGCGGGGGCGGTCCAGCAGCCCGAGGAGGGCCACCACCCAGCACCAGCCCGCCAGCCCGAACAGACCCCGCGTGACCCACGCGAAGGCGTTCCACTCGGTGAACGGGTCGTCCAGGCCGAGGAATCCGGGCGCGGTTCCCGCGAACAGGACGAGCCCGCACACCCCGGCCGGCACCGCGAGCCGGCGCAGCCCGGCGCGGGCCCGCGGGTCGTCCGCGAGCGTGTACCCGGCGAGGAAGAACACCAGGTACGCCCAGCGGTTCCAGCCCGCGAAGCCCTCCTCCATGCCGAGGAAGGCGTTGATCGCGGCGAGCGGCAGCGCGGGCAGCAGGAGCAGCGCCGGGCGCCGCTCCACCGCGCGGGCCGCGCGTTCCGCCCAGGCCGCCAGGCGTACCGCCACCGGGGCGAGGAGGAGGCTGAACGTGAGCAGCAGGACGACGAACCACAGGTGCCCGGTCTCGAAGTGCTCCCCGTCGAGCACGAAGGGGAAGTCGGCCGCGTCCGGGTGGACGCCGAGGAACCGCGGCCAGAACCGCCAGTAGGGCTCGTCGTAGCCGGCGTCGGCGGCCCGCAGCCGCAGCCACTGGGGGAGAGGGCACAGCACGAGCGTGCCGAACAGCAGGGGGACACCGAGGCGCAGCAGCCGCTCGCGGGTGAACCGGGCGGGGCCGCGCCGGCGGATCGAGTGCCGGGAGCCGAGCCCGGCGACGAGGAACAGCATGGGCATGGCCCAGACGACCCCGAACCCGGCGAGCACGGTCACGACGTCGGTGGTCCGCGCGTTCTTGACGTAGAAGTCGTCGTCCGGGGAGAACACCAGCGCGGAGTGGAAGAAGACCAGGCCGAGCACGACGCACACCCGGAGCGTGTCGAGCTCGGTGCGCCGGGAGGGGGTGTCCGGGGCGGGCGGCGGGTCGCTCACCCGGCCAGTGTGGCGGCCCGGTCCGCCCGCGCCCAGAGGAAGGGCTGCCTCCGGCACCGTCCGCCGGAGGCAGCCCCCGCGTACGCCGCGGCCGGCCGCCTCCACCGGCTCAGCGCACGCCGTTCGGCCGGAACTGCACGCTGATGCGCGGTCCCGTGGCGCGGGCCGTCTTGGGGACGGCGTGCTCCCAGGTCCGCTGGCAGGAGCCGCCCATCACGATGAGGTCGCCGTGCCCGAGCGGCCGCCGGACCGTCTCGCCGCCGCCGTGCACGGGCCGCAGCAGCAGGTCGCGGGGCGCGCCCACGGACAGGATGGCGACCATGGTGTCCCGTCGCGCGCCGCGCCCGATCCGGTCGCCGTGCCAGGCGACGCTGTCGCGTCCGTCGCGGTAGTAGCACAGCCCGGCCGTGGTGAACGGTTCGCCCAGCTCCCCGGCGTAGTGCGCGGAGAGCGCCTCGCGCGCCTCGTCGAGCACGGGGTGGGGGAGGGCGTCGCCGGCGCCGTAGAAGGACAGCAGCCGCGGCACGTCGACGACCTGGTCGTACATGGTGCGCCGCTCGGCGCGCCAGGGGACCTCGGCGGCCAGCCGCTCGAACAGGGCGTCGGCCCCGCTCAGCCAGCCGGGCAGGACGTCGATCCAGGCGCCGTGCGTGAGGCGTGTGCGGCGGATCCCGCTGAGCGTGCCGAGCCGCAGCTCGTCGGTCTGGTCGAACAGGGAGCCCTGGAGGTGCGTGGCCATGGATCCAGCGTAACCCTTGAATCGAAAATCTGTTCCTATATGAGAGCTGATTCTCATCGGCCGCTCCGCACCCCTGTTGGATACGCTCGTGCATCGGATACATTCCCGTATCGAACGGAGGTCCGACATGGCGGTGGGGGAGACGGCGAGGCGTGTCACCAGGCGCCGCGTCCGCACCCGGGCCAACCTGCTCGACGCCGCGTTCGCCGTGTTCGCCGCCAAAGGGTTCGGGCGCGTCTCCATCGAGGAGGTCTGCGAGGCCGCCGGCTACAGCCGGGGTGCCTTCTACTCCAACTTCTCCAGCCTGGACGAGCTGTTCTTCGCCCTGTACCGGCAGCGGGCCGACCTGATCGCCGACCAGGTCGCCGGGGCGCTCGCCGTCGACGGCCCCGGCCTGGACGTCCCGGCCGCCGTGGACCGGGTCACCGAGGTGCTGCTCCTGGACCGCGACTGGCTGCTGGTCAAGACGGACTTCCTGGTGCACGCCGCCCGGAACCCCGCCGTCGCCGCCACCCTGCTCGACCACCGCGCCCGGCTGCGCGCCGCGATCGCCGACCGGCTCGCCCGCGCCCGCGGCCACACCGCACTGCCCGCCGTCCTCGGCGGCACCGACGGCGCCGCCCACGCGGTGGTCGCCGCGTACGACGGCGTCACGACCCAGCTGCTGCTGGACCGCGACACCGGGCACGCCCGCGCCTGGCTGGGCCGGCTGCTCACCGCGCTGCTGACCGACGGCAGCGACACCACCGGACAGCGCACCACCGCCTAGGAAGGGACGGTCGCCATGGACGCCGACGTCATCGTCGTCGGAGCGGGACTCGCCGGACTCGTCGCCGCGCACGAACTGACCAGCCGGGGCCGCCGGGTCGCCCTGGTCGACCAGGAGAACGCCGCGAACCTCGGCGGGCAGGCGTTCTGGTCCTTCGGCGGGCTCTTCCTCGTCGACTCGCCCGAACAGCGGCGCCTGGGCATCAAGGACTCCTTCGGCCTGGCCTGGAACGACTGGCAGGGCAGCGCCGGGTTCGACCGGGTCGACGACGAGGACTCCTGGGCGGTGCGCTGGGCGCGCGCGTACGTGGAGTGGGCGGCCGGGGAGAAGCGCGCCTGGCTCGACGGGCACGGCATCACCTTCCTGCCCACCGTGGGCTGGGCCGAGCGCGGCGACCTGCGCGCCGACGGCCACGGCAACTCGGTGCCCCGCTTCCACATCGCCTGGGGCACCGGCACCGGTGTCGTGGAGCCGTTCGTGCGGTACGCGAAGCAGGCGGCACGCGACGGGCTGCTCACCTTCCACCACCGGCATCAGGTGGACGAGCTGGTCATCGGGGACGGCGCCGCGCGCGGGGTGCGGGGCACCGTCCTGGCCGACGACGCCGCGCCGCGCGGAGTCGCCTCCAACCGCGACGCCGTCGGCGAGTTCGAGCTCACCGCCCAGGCGGTCGTCGTCACCACCGGCGGCATCGGCGCCGACCACGACATCGTCCGCCGCCACTGGCCCGAGCGCCTGGGCACCCCGCCCGCCGAGATGGTCACCGGCGTCCCCGCCTACGTCGACGGGCGGATGCTCGACATCAGCGCCGAGGCCGGCGTACGCCTCGTCAACCGCGACCGCATGTGGCACTACACCGAGGGCCTGCGGAACTGGGACCCGATCTGGCCCGGCCACGGCATCCGCATCCTGCCCGGCCCGTCCTCGATGTGGTTCGACGCCCTCGGCCGCCGGCTGCCCGACCCCTGCCTGCCCGGCTACGACACCCTGGGAACCCTCCGGCACCTGCGCACCGACGCGGACATCGCCGGCCACGACCACTCCTGGTTCGTCCTCACCCAGAAGATCGTCGAGAAGGAGTTCGCCCTCTCCGGCTCCGAGCAGAACCCCGACATCACCGCCAAGGACCGCGCCGGGTTCCTCAAGGAGCGGGTGCTCGGCAAGGGCGCACCGGGCCCGGTCGCCGCCTTCCTGCGCCACGGCGCGGACTTCGTCACCGCCCCGACCCTGGAGCAGCTGGTCGAGAAGATGAACCAGCTGACGGACAAGCCGCTGCTCGACGCGGAGACCGTCCGGCGCCAGATCGAGGCCCGCGATCTGCAGATCACCAACGCCTACAGCAAGGACGCCCAGATCCAGGGCATCCGCAACGCCCGCCGCTACATCGGCGACCGCCTGGGCCGCGTCGCCACCCCGCACCGCATCCTCGACCCCGCGGCCGGCCCCCTCATCGGCGTCAAGCTGCACATCCTGACCCGCAAGACCCTCGGCGGCATCCAGACCGACCTGGACTCCCGCGCCCTGGCCACCGACGGCACTCCCATCGACGGCCTCTACGCGGCCGGTGAGGTCGCCGGCTTCGGCGGCGGCGGTGTGCACGGCTACAACGCCCTGGAGGGCACCTTCCTCGGCGGCTGCCTCTTCTCCGGACGTGCCGCCGGACGCGCCGCCGCCCGGCAGGTGGGCTGAGCCCGGCCCGCCTCCTGGGCCGTCACGACCCCAGGAGGCGGGCCAGCACCGCCGCGTGACTCGTCTCGGGGGTCTTCGACGCCGTCAGCAGCGTCACGTCCGCCTCGCCCGCCGTCTCCCGCAGCCGGGCCAGGAGCCCGGCCGCCTCCGGCGCGGCCAGCTCCGCCTCGTACCGGCCCGCGAACTCCTCGTAGGAGCCCTCGCCCGCGTGGTACCAGCGCCGCAACCCGGTCGACGGGGTGAGCCCCTTGGGCCACTCGTCGACGCGGGCCGCGTCCTTGGACAGGCCGCGCGGCCACAGCCGGTCCACCAGGACCCGCACCCCGTCGCCCGGTTCGGGCGGCTCGTAGACGCGGCGGACGCGCACACTCATGACCGGGCCTTCCTCTCGGACGGGCGGCGCCACACAACACGGCGCCGCACCTGACGAGTTCCTCACACCTGTCCGTCAGGGTCGTCACATGATCCCGCACAGGCCCCGAGCCGTCCTGCTGGCCGCCTCCCTGCTGCTGACCGGCTGCGGCGCCGGCGCCGTGGCGGCCCCCCGTGACCAGCCGGCCGCACCCGCCCGGACCACGACTCCATACGCCTCAGGTGGGCATCGGTGAACACCTTGTGCCGGAATTTCGTCACGAGAACCCAAGTGCACATGCATCACGAAAACACAGTGCCGGCCCGTTTTGATCTCCTGCGTCTCACCTATAACCCAGGTATGTAGGGTGACGGTCATGCAGCTCCGGTACTGCTTTCGCCTGTACCCGGACACCGGCCAGCAGAGGGCGTTGGCGAAGGCGTTCGGGTGCGCCCGCGTCGTGTTCAACGACGCGGTGCGTGCCCGTGAAGACGCCCGTAAGGCCGG